>DATGWP010000023.1:0-5243 GCA_035299425.1 Chitinophagales bacterium
GTATTGCCGCTTTACTATTGAGGATTTTACCGGCACCTACAACTTCTCGCTATTTGGTAAAGACTACATGCAGTTTAAAACCTATGTAGAAACACCAAACGCCATGCTGCACATCTCCGGTCGCTACGCACAGCGCTGGAACAACGAGAACGAGTTTGAGTTTAAAATAAGCAAGATAGACCTGCTATCTGATGTGCGGACCAAGCTCACCAAATCGCTAACGCTGGAACTATCGAGCTTAGAAGTAACCGATAAACTGATAGAGGAGCTGGATACAACCCTCTCCAAATTTCCCGGTAAAACCAAGCTGCGCTTTAAGTTTATCGATGCCGAAGAAAACATAGCCGTAGGCGTAAACGCCACCCAGCGCTCAATAGAACTTAACAACGACCTGCTGAAAGAATTAGACCAACTAAGGATCGGGTATAATTTGAATTAACATTTTTATAATACGCTACCCACCCATGAGAAGAATTATAAGTGTAGTTATCCTGCTTTTACTATACAGCCATCTTGCATGGGCACAAACAGATAGCACTGTTTACCGCGTTGCGCTAAAAACCGGCAAAACACTCTACGGCCAAATAGTAGCCAAAGAAGAAGGCGAGTACATAACATTGCAAAAAGATGACGGCGGCACACAGTTTTTGCAATGGCATGAAATTGAAAAATACGAGACCACCAAATATTCGCTTAATAGTAAAGAGCTTAAGGAGATTGCCGCAAAAGAAGCAATTGCCAAAAAATATGCGAACTGGAACCGCGGCTTTTTAATTGTAAAGTCTGATACATTTTTTTGTTGGATAGAACCCAAACCAGATTACAGCGCTATAGGTATGGGTATGGAACGAACCATTACCACCGCAAGCATTAAGGGGACTGAGAAAAATTGGGAGCCGGAGGAATACCGCAAATTAGTTATTACCGAAAAGGATACCGTAGAATACATTTGCTACACTCCTAAAAATGGCAAATTGAATATTTTCAAAATAGTAAATGACGGAGCCTGCAAATTGTTACAGGACCGTTACGAAAATGATAAGGAACAGAATAATTCTTCCGCACCCATATTCATTCCCAATAGTGCACCCGGTGGAACTATGATAGGTGGCGGGCCAGGCTTAGCAATAGTGTTACCCAAAACCTCCGATCGTTATTACATACTTTATAAGGGTGTATGGACCAAAACAAAAACAGATAGTGGCCCCGGTATCGATGATTATTTTAGAAAAAAGAGCAAAGAAATTTTCACCGAATGCCCGCAATTAGTCAAGCAATTAGAAGATAAAACCTTTTGGTCAGATGATATCCGGGAAATTGTAAAGGAGTTTAACAGCTGCATATCTACCGTTAGATAAATATGGACGAAGAACAACGACCTACAGCAGACCACAAAATAATTGAACAGATACGCGAAGCCATGCGCTCGGCAGATGCATATGAGGTAGATGATGCTATCGACCTGCTTTATATGTCCGATAGAATCGACCCATTTATTGATGTGATAAACGATTTACTATTGTTTCCCCATCATCATCGCCACCAGGAAATCACAAGATTGATTCAGCAGGCGCAGTCACCCTTAAGCATTGAGTTTATCAGAAAAGCATTATTGACCAATTTCGATTACCTGCAATACACAGGCTCTGATGATGGCCCCATTGCCAAATGGTTCAGCCACGCCCTGTTTGATATAGGAACAGAAGAAGCCATCAATGTAATCAGAGAGTTTGCACAATCGCCGAACGCAGAAATCCGTTTTGAAATGAATTACCGGCTTGAGAAACTCAATGAAGAAATCTAAAATCCATGGTGAGTACTTTGAGTTATTTGTTGTTCCAGGTATAGCAAAGCCCAACTTTGAACTATTAATAATCAGGAGTATTTAACTCCGGCACAATGAACATTACCTGTTCATCTACTGTAAATAACCATAATAACTAAATACAGGCTATGCCTCTTCTTTGGCGTACCTTTGCATTACATGTAGTGCCCACACATTAGCCCGCACTTTATATGTATAGCGCTCCTTATTTGGGGTAAAATACGAATTTCAAAAAGTATGGGGTGGGATAGCCACTTTAAAATACAAAGTATTCAAAAACAATAATATAGCAAGCACAGGGGGTAGCCATTTTTCAAAAAATGAACCGTTTTATGCTATCCTTTAGGCAATGTAATTCTAAACGTAGTACCCTTGCCGATTTCGGAGTGGCTAACGATGATTTTGCCTTTGTGGTATTCTTCTACTATGCGCTTGGTAAGCGATAGGCCCAAGCCCCAGCCACGGCGCTTGGTGCTATAGCCCGGCTCGAAGATGGTTTCAAACTTGTTTTTAGGTATGCCTTTGCCGCTATCGGTTATCTCTATTATTACATAGCGGGCATCGTCGCTGGCTTTTACATCTATGCGCCCTTCGCCGTCCATAGCATCCAGTGCGTTCTTCAGCAGGTTCTCCAGCACCCAGTCAAACAGTTGGTTATTGATATTAAACTCAAGGTCGGCCGGGGCCTGCAGGTTCATGATTACGCGCTGGCTGCTGCGGTGCTGCATGTAGCTTACATTGCGCGCCAGTGTTTCTTTCACGTTTTGCGGTATAAGCTGCGGCACTGAGCCTATCTTGCTGAAACGCTCTGCCACCAGGCTTAAGCGGTTTACATCATGCTCCAGCTCGGTCAGTATCTTTTCGTTGCCCTTCATGCCCTCCAGCTCGCGCAGGTATTCTATCCACCCCTCCAGCGATGATATGGGCGTACCCAACTGGTGGGCCGTTTCTTTAGCCATACCTACCCATACCAGGTTCTGCTCGGCACGGCGCGCAGTGCTAAAGGCGAAATAAGCTATCAGCAAAAAGGCCGCAAATATGCCCAGCTGCACGTAAGGAAAAATACGCAACTGCTTAAGTGTATCCGAGTCGTCGTAGTATATGTAGCGGGTAACACCACCACCCAAATCGGCTACAATAGGGTCGTGCGTGGCCTGCATATCTTTTATAGTCTTAAGCACTTTATCAGGGTCAAGCATCTTTACCGAATCGATGTTGCCGTAGTTTAGCACGTTCATTTTGTCGTCGGTCATAATAACCGGTGTGCTGGCCGAGTTAAGCACCACTTCGGATATAAAGGTCTCTACCAAATCGTTCAGCGTGCGCTTAAGCTTGGTAAACAGGTTGCTGTCTTTATAGTAGATGTAGTTTTTGCTTACCTTATAATCTACCACTATGGGAGGGTACATTGAGAACTCCGCACGGATAGCATTAGGCAATTGCGCAAACATAACTACACCCTTTGGGATATCTATATTACGGGCATATTGTATGTTGCCGTTTTCATCGCACAGTATGGCAGGTATATCGTTGTTACTGGTAATTATCTCGTTAAAAAAGGTAATTAAATCGTTTCTGCTATCTTCTATCGATAGCAGAAAGGCGGTTGACTGCGCATATACATTTACCTTCCTTCTCTCCTCTTCAGCCAGTTTGGTAAATAGTTCCTGTGTGTAGCGCACCAACTTAGCCTTGCGGCCTATGGCTTCGGCCCACAGCCTGGCTTTATACTTTTCCTCCTGGGCTATTTTGTTGGCCAGGCGGTTGGTATAGGTAAGGGTAGCCAAACCTATAAGCGTGCCAAGCAGCAGCAGTATTAGTTTGAGGTTAGACTTACGTGCGTATACATCCATGAGCTTATCAAAGTTATTCTATTTTATAAAACGTGCCTTATTCTGTTGCATTGCCCAACACACCCCGTCCCGTCTTCGACGAGACACCCCTCTCAAGAGGGGATAATACAAGCAGCCACCCTAAATCCCTAAAGGGATTTTAACAGCCAAATACAAACCCATTTATTTGTCCTCTTCAAAATCCATAAACTTGGGTTCTTCGCGGGTATCAAAGTACTTGTCCTCGCGCCTTTGCTCTTCGGGGTCCGCCTTGCGCGGTGCATTGTTTTTTAGCAGGTCTTTCAGCACCTGCTTCTCGTTGCGAAAATCGGCCTGTATCTTATTGCGCACTGAGGCCTTATCGAACTTAATTTTAGGGTCGCTAAGGTTGCCCGTCATGGTTAAGAATATGTTTATGCCTTCGTAAGGGTCGTTTTCTATATACTGCACATCGCTCTGGTTGCGGCGGTTAAACTTTTGAGCCAACAGTTTGTGCAGGTTAATTTTAAAGTGGTAATCTACCGTATTATCAAACCGGTGGTAGCCAAAGAACATGAGGTTAAGCGCCGAGGTCTTTATCTCAAACTCAGGTATATCAAACTGCTCGTTGGCTATTTTAATGGTGTTAGATAACTCGGCAAAGCGGATGTCTTCCAGCTCTTCTACACGTATAAATTTAGAGGCTGCGCGCAGGGGCTCGAACTTAATAAGCTCGCCATTCTTAATAGAGAAATCGATAATAGCCGAAAGCGATTTAGGGTCCAGGTCTTTGTAATTTTTCCAGGTCATATCCAGGGCAATGGCCGTACTAAGAGTACCTTTTAGGTGCCTGTCGGTAAGTGTAGTTTGCCCAAAATTTTCGCTCTCTTTAAATATGGTAGGTATATCCAGCCCAACGGCAGTTATATCCAGGCGCATCACCAGCGAATTATCGGGTGTAAACCCAATAGAGCCGGATGCACGCACATCGCCGGCCATAGCGCGGGCAGATAGATGGTTTATACGTAACAAGCCACTGGATAGCTGCACGTTGGTGCGCAGGTCGTTAAACACCATTTTACGGTAAAGAAATTTACCCACTTCAACATCTACATTACCGCGCATGCTGAATATCTCGCGTATGTTTATCTTCTCTTTGCGCTGGGCGGCGGGCTTGTTCTTGCGGTCGAATGTTTCCATTATACCAGTCAGGTTGAATGTTTGAATTTTGGCTTTGCCGTTAAGCCCCAGCACTACGTCGTTGGCTTTGCGCTTGGCGCTCAGGTTGTATACATAGGCCAGCAGGTTCTCTATTGTCCCGCTAAACTTAAAATCGGTGCTGAGGAAGTTAAGCGTAAAATCCTTCGCCTCTATCACCTGGTTTTCGTATTTAAGCAAACCGTTGATATTGCCATAGGTTACACCATTCTGCCTGAACTCAGCGCCGTTAAACTTAAACTCGCCCGAACCGGTTAAGGTTGAATTCTCTACATCGGTAAAGTCACTTTTCTTGCCTTTTAAATGGAAGGCATTGAAGGTAATGGTACCATCTAAATCCTGCACTACCGAGTCGGGCACAAAGGCAGTCAACTCGGCCAAGTGAAATA
>DATGWP010000024.1:0-85469 GCA_035299425.1 Chitinophagales bacterium
ATCGTTTACCCAGCGGAAACCAAGCAGGAATTTTTTGCCTGCTACGGCCGATGGCATCGTTACGTTGGCTACACCCGTAGTAGGTGAGTTGGCAAAGAAAGCATTGGTGCTGCCCATGCCACGGTATAAGTTGAAAGTACCTACGTTGTTACCTGCGCTTACAGGTACCCAGGTAGTGCCGTTATCCAGTGAATACATTACCTGCAGGTAGTCATATACGTTGCTGCCACTGTAAGTACCCCCTACCTGGTAGTTGAAGCTTACATTAACAGAAGTATACAGCTGCGCATCTACAGGGGTAGTGTTGTAGGCTATTTCGTCCATCACTCCTTCGTCCCATGCGTAATCGCCCGGCACTACCGTTTGATAAATTCTATTATCGATAAGTGTAAGGCCCGAACCCGATGTAATGTTATTAACCGGGTTTTCCATGTTAGCGTATGGGGTAGCACCGTTGTAAGTAATCCACCACTCGCTGCGGTTGTTTGGATGAGTACCATACAGGTATTTAATCCTCCAGCCAGATGTTGCATCACTAAGTTGCGTGCTAACTCCTGTTCCAAAATTTTCGGTAGATACCGTAGTGTTGTTAGACGTGGCTGTTATTACTTCGCTACTGCCGCAGTTTACAGTAACATCGTTGCTGGCCACAGCAATAGGCACCGGCTTAATAGTAACCGTGCCATTCATTGGTATATCGCAACTGCCGCTATGCACAGCAACGGTATATTCGCCCACAGCGCTTACCGAGCCTAACACCAGCGCGTTGCCGGTACCGATAGTGGCCGATGGCATACCTGCCGAGGATCCATCGCGATAAATCTGGTAAGGAAATCCGCTTACGGAGCCGCTAAGGCCTATGGTTACCGATGAACTTGCATCGTAGCAAGTAGAACCGTTGGCTGGTGTTACTGTAAATGTAGGTGCGGTAGTAGTAATGGTAAAATCAGCTTGTGTACGGCAACTCGGGCTGCTTGAGCATGCTGCCCAGAAAGTATACGTACCCTGTGTATTGGTATTAGCCAGGCCAGAACCAGCCACACCTACCGGATTAAATGAAACACCTGTGCCTATAGGCGAGCCACCCGTAGAAGCTGTATACCACTCTACAGTACCCGGCTGGTTCAATAGTATATTTTCTCCTGCCGGTGGGGTAACTGTCCATGTATAATCATTATTAATCACATTGCTTGCACCATCGGTAGTAGATACCAATGTATAAGTAGTGCCGGCGTTAAGCGATACAGGGCTGCCTACTGTGCCGAGCATAGGTTCATCGCCGCTACCGCCATCGTTATCTATGCGCAGCAGGGTGCCTCCACTACAAGCTCCCGGTGTAAAGTTGCCGGTAAAAATATAACCAGCACCATTGTACGTGGTGTTGTTATTCATTTCGAATATATAATTGCCGGTAGCTGATACCTGGAATTGTATAACTGAGTAAGTTCTGGCAGGGCCGCTAAAAGAGCAAACAGCATTATTTACTGCACCTACAGGTGTGCTGGCAGTAGAGTTGCTCGACAGCCAGCCTCCGTAAATTCTGTTTGGAATAGCTGGTACAACAAAATTATCTACACATACATTGGATGCGGTAAGATAACCAGTGCCCCCCTGACAAACACTTACCGGTGTAGTGGTAAGCGGTGTAGGTACATAATTGATGCTAAGCGTGCCGCTGGCCGGCGATATACAATCCGGCGATACGGTAAGCCTAACTGTAACCGTGTGGTTACCGGTAGCCACCCCGCTAAACGTAGGGCTTGACTGGTAGGTACCACCATCCAGTGCATACTCATAATTTACACCCAAAGGGCTGCTTACACTTATGGTACCTGAAGCTACCGCACAAGTTGGCTGAGCCGTAACCGAAGCAAGTGGTGCAGCAGGTGCCGATGGAGCAGGTGCAATAACTGCATTGCCCGAAGCTGCTGATGTACAGCCAGATGAGCTAAGTGTTACAGTAAACGTGTAAGTGTTACTAGCCGGCAAACCGCTAAAGGTTGCTGAAGTCGTATTGCCTGTAATAGTAGTGCCACCCGGAGCAGCCGTTACTGTCCATGCTGCCGCTGGCAGATTGGTTAAACCTACACTGCCTGTAGTAGTTACACAACCTGGTTGTGTAATAGTGCTAACCACAGGGGCCGGTGGTGTAACCGGCTGAGTAGGTATAGAAGCAGGATTAGATGGCGCCGACGTGCAACCCGATGATGCTAATGTCACTGTAAAGGTATATGTAATGCCTGCTGTAAGGTTGCTAACCGTAGTAGTGGTAGTAGAACCCGTAACGGTAGCTCCGCCCGGCGATACGGTAACGGTCCAGCTACTGGCCGGCAGGTTGCTTAATGCAACACTGGCTGTGGCCAGGGCACAGGTTGGGCCTGTGATGGTGCCCGCTACCGGTGCAGGCGGTGTAATTGGTTGTGCCGGCATAACTGCATTACCCGAAGCTACCGATGTGCAACCTGATGAAGTAAGTGTTACAGTAAATGTATAAGTGGTAGCCGCCGGTAAGCCCGTGAAGACAGCAGAGGTGGCAGAACCGGTGATACTAAAGCCGCCCGGTTGTGCTGTTACTGTCCATGCTGCGTTGGGCAAGCCGCTAAGGTTTACACTGCCTGTAGATACACTACAGGTAGGTGGTGTGATAGTGCCAACTACCGGTGCAGAAGGTGTAACCGGCTGGGCTGGTATTACTGCATTGCCCGATGCTCCTGATGTGCAACCCGAAGATTGCAACGTAACCGTAAATGTATAAGTAGTGCTGGCAGTTAAGCCTGCGAAGGTTGCTGTGGTTGTATTACCTGTAATGGTAGCTCCACCCGGTGAGGCAGTTACAGTCCAGTTGCTGGCTGGCAGGTTGCTTAGTGCCACACTACCGGTTGCCACGGTGCAGGTAGGCGGTGTAATAGTGCCTACGTTGGGTGCCGCTGGCGTAATTGGCTGTGCCGGTATTACAGCATTAGCCGATGCTGCCGAAGTACAGCCTGATGATTGTAGGGCGGTAGTAAAGGTATAAGTGGTGTTTTGCGTAAGGCCGCTAAAAGTAGCGGTAGTTGTACTGCCTGTAATAGTGGCACCGCCCGGCGAAGCAGTTACTGTCCAATTGCTGGCTGGCAGGTTGCTTAATGCAACACTACCGGTAGCCACACTACAGGTAGGTGGTGTGATAGCGCCTACAGTTGGTGCCGGTGGGGTAACAGGTTGCGCCGGTATTACGGCATTGGATGTTGCTCCTGAATTACAACCAGATGATTGCAGCGTTACTATAAAGTTAAAGGTAGTGCCCGCTGCTAATCCACTAAAGGTAGCTGTTGCAGTATTTCCGGTTATAGTAGCCCCACCCGGGTTGGCGGTTACGGTCCAGTTGCTGGTAGGTAAACCGCTAAGTGCTACGCTACCGGTTGCCAGGGCGCAGGTAGGATTGGTAATGGTGCCTACAGTAGGCGCTGCCGGTATAGCTGGCTGTGCGGGTATTACCGCACCCGATGAAGGTGCAGAAGTACAACCTGATGATTGCAGTGTAACAGTAAATGTTTGTGTTGAATTGGCTGGTAATCCGCTAAAGGTAGCTGTAGCCGTGCTGCCGGTGATCAGCTGTCCGCTTGGTGCTGCAGTTACGGTCCAGCTGCTGGTAGGTAAGTTGCTTAAGGCAACGCTACCTGTGGCTACTGTACAGGTAGGCGGTGTAATAGTACCTACTGTAGGCACTGCCGGTGTAACCGGTTGTGCCGGTATTACAGCATTGGCCGATGCTGCCGAAACACAGCCCGATGACTGTAGCGTTGTAATAAATGTATACGTTGTGTTTTGCGTAAGACCGCTAAAAGTGGCGGTAGTTGTATTGCCGGTAATAGTAGCACCACCCGGTGTAGCTGTTACTGTCCAGTTGCTGGCAGGTAAATTGCTTAACGCTACACTGCCGGTGGCTACGCTACAGGTAGGCGGTGTAATAGTGCCAATAGTTGGTGCCGGCGAGGTGGTAGGCTGCGAATTAACTACCGCATTGGCCGATACTGCCGATACGCAGTTAACAGAGTTAGTTACTGTAAATGTATAGGTGCCAGATGGCAGGCCGCTTACCGATGTGGTAGTGCCTGTGCCGGTGGTATTTACGCCTCCCGGATTTCGGGTAAGTGTCCAGGTTCCTGATGCAGGAAGATTGCCAAGGTTAATAACGCCCGTAGCTGTACCACAGGTAGGCTGGGTAATTGAAACTATAGAAGGTGCTCCCGGAGTGGCTGGCTGCGCAGGTATAGCTGCCGATGAAGAAGCTACTGATGTGCAACCCGATGATTGCAAAGTTACTGTAAATGTGTAGCTGGTATTTTGTGCCAGGCCACTAAAAGTAGCTGTGGTAGTATTTCCGGTAATAGTAGCGCCACCCGGGCTGGCAGTTACCGTCCAGTTACTGGCCGGCAAATTGCTTAGTGCTACGCTACCGGTGGCCACCGTACATGTTGGTGGTGTAATAGTACCTACAGTTGGTGGGCTGGTTGTTACCGGTTGCGCTGGTATCACCGCACCGGCCGAAGCTGCTGAAGTACAACCCGTAGAGCCTAAGGTAACTGTAAAGGTTTGTGTGGTATTAGCCGGTAGGCCGCTGAATGTTGCGGTAGTAGTGCTACCTGTCAGTGTAAGGTTACTAGGCGATGCTGTTATCGTCCAGCTGCTGGCGGGCAGGTTACTTAGTGCAACACTACCTGTGGCTACCGTACAGGTAGGTGGTGTAACAGCACCTACTGTTGGTGCGGCTGTTTGGTTTACAACTATTTGTTGCGTAACAGAACACCCTTCCAGACTGTAAGTAATTGTATGTGTGCCTGCACCCGCAGTAGCAGGGTTAAAGTTAGAACCCGATACTCCTGGTCCACTCCATGTACCTCCTGCAACGTTAGCAGTAAGGGCACGTGCGGCCGAGTTATTACACATAGCAGCATTGCTGCTGGTAATAGTTAAATCACCGGTCTTTACAAACTGCAACTGTGTAAAAGCAGCACCTCCACCCTCTACAGAAACCACATCAAGGGTAGTATTTGGCCCAAGGAATATACCGGTAGTACCGGCCGAAGATGTTATTGTATTAATACAGCAACCAGCGTTATAAAAAGCAGCACCACCGTTTTTGCTGATGGTGAGATTATCATCGTGACGATAGCTGATGGTGTATATGCCACATGGGAAACCCTGTCTTTTATACCGGTAGCTAAAGTTATCTACACCGGTAGTACAGCCAGTGTAGGCCGCACCGCCGGTAGCGTTAATCGTGGTAGCAGATATAGCTGCTGTTTGGGCACTCCATCTTGTATCAGTATTAAAATCTACGGATGTGTGCGTGTAATAGCCAACGTAGTTTGTTCCTGGTGTAGCAGAATTGTATGCAAATACATTCCATTCGTTGTTGCCGGCAGTTCCATCGGTAGGCGAAGTAGGTACTGTATACACTATTATTGTAATAGTATTTGAGTAAGCCACAGTTCCACACTTGTCTGTAGCCTTGCGGCGGTAATTATAAGTGCCGGCTACCGTTATGTTTCCCGGATCATAAGTTGCTGCTGTAGCACCAGGTATACTTACATTGTTTAACTCCCACTGGTAATCTGTGGTACCGTTTGTATTAGCAGCCGATGTGCCGCCACTTGCTGCGGCCGAGTTGCTTAACACTGGTGGGTCGTAAGGCCCGCACACAGATGTAGACCCGGCATAACCTATGGTACCACCGCTTAGTGCAGTGGTTACATCCACTACATTCAATGCGCCTTGCGAACCGCCGCCACCTTCAAAGAAGCGGTACTCGACATTATCAGAGGTGCTTAACACACCCGTCCAAATCCCATTATGTACATCACAGCAACCGTTGTGTACAAACTGCTGCACGCCATTTACATATACATATACATCGTCATCATGTGTAGGAATATCAAGTCTGTATACTTTACATGGAAAACCCTGACGCTTGTACACTACAGTGTGATAGTCGGCACTTACTATACCCCCGGTATAAGTGTAGCCGCTAATTAGACTGGAAGGGGAACCGTTACCTCCATTTACCCATACATTGGCTGTATTAAAACTCAGAGTATTATCCACGTAGTAACCCTGATAAATATTATTAGAAAGAGTCAGGTTATTGCCGCAATAAGCATAGACGTTCCATGTGTTAGAACCAAAGGTGGCCGGATTGCCTGCCGTAGATGTTACAGTAACAGTTGTGGTAGCATCGTAGCTGGCCGGAACATTCTCCGCTCCACAGGATGACCACGACCGGCGCAGGTAAGTCCATGTACCTGCTGCAGACGGGGTATTTGATGGCAATGTCTGGCTGTTTGTTTGTCCTAAATCTTCCCATGCACTACCAGTACAAGAATTAATACGGTACCAGCGTATATTTAGCGTAGTACCCGAGGCAGCAGTAGCGTTAGTAGTGCTGTTTATAGTAACAGACTGACCCAGATTTATGGAAGCTGAGGAAGGTGATATAGCACCAGCAGTAGCAGTATTGCCATTTACCGTAATTGTAAATGTATTTGAATAAGCTACGTTGCTACATTTATCAACCACTCTTCTTCGATAGGTATAAGTGCCGGCTGTTAGCGCACCGGGATCATAGGTGGCGCCGGTGGCACCGCTAATAGCTACGGAATTAAGCTCCCACTGATAAGTAGTACTTCCGTTAGTAATGGCGGCACTGGTTCCACCACTTGCATCGGCACTATTGCCAAAGGCCGGAGGATCGTAACCTGTACACGCAGTGGTACTGCCACCATAAGTAATAGTACCACCATTAAGAGCTGTGGTTACGTCATTTACTGCAATAGAGCCAAACGACCCACCGCCACCTTCTGACACTCTAAACTCAACTATATCCGATGCGCCTAACACATAAGTGCCGGCATTTTGATTAGCCGTTGGAACCGGTGCAAAACAACATGCGCTGACATCATATCGGAGCGTACCATTTACAAAAACCTGCCCGCGGTCATCATGGTTAACTAATATCTGGTAGGATTTACAAGGGAAATTGGTACGCGAAGCATTCCAAGAGTGGTTATCAGCAGCTACTGCGCAACCGATATAGCCACTTGCTGAACTTGGAGTGCCTCCATCGGGCCACCTGCTATAGGTTTGAAACGACAGACTTGGCTCGGTGTAGTAACCGCTATAGTTACTGCTCCAGGCACCTGAGCCACCGGCCGCGTCACCGGCCGCCCATACATACACATTCCATGTGTTATTCCCTGGGGTAAGTGCCGGCTGTGTACGGTTAAAAGTTATTTGCCCGTTTGAGCCGCCACCGCCTTCCGAAACACGAAACTCAACTACATCCGATGCATTTAAGAAACCCGTCCACACCGCAGTGTGTGGGTCGCAACAGCCAATGTGTTGCCATACGTTAGTGCCATTGATGAATAGCTGAGCTGCATCATCGTGCCCGTTAATATCTATACTGTAATAGCCACATATACCGGTTCTTATGGCTCTCCAAGAGTGATTATCGTTACCAATATAACATCCTTTGTAATCGTTAGCATCGTAAGGTGTGTTTACCCAACGGTTACCAGTGGAAAAAGATAAGGAAGGCTCGGTGTAGTAGCCGCTGTAATTACTACTCCAGGCACCGCTGCCGCCAGCCGCGTCCCCTGCCGCATAGCAGTAAACGTTCCATGTGCCATTACCCGCAGTTCCCTGGGCAGGTGAGGCAGGTGGAGAACACCGATAAGTAAGTATAGCCGAGCCCGATCCATAACCCTGGCAGCTATATCGATTATTCTGCACCCTGTATTCCCCGTCATAGTTCGCGGTCCAGTCAATAATAGATTGTAAACCGCAGGCATCATCATTATAGGGTCCTACGTATCCACCGCCAGAGTTAAATCCACTTAACTGGGTATCGTACGAACTACCACAGGTTTCATAATGATAATTAGCTGTATTTTTAACCTGGAAACGTAAAAAAGCACCAGAGCCAATATTTACTGTTTGGTTATTTACTGTAGGATAATAGGTGTTACCATTTTCTTGCGCGTTGGCCCAACCGCAGACCTGAGCAGTAACGATCGCTAAGCCATAGAATAAAAGAAAACAGGTAAAAACTATTCGACGGATTAATGAATAATAATAGTTACTGTTTTGGATATTTTCTGTTTTAATAAAGAGCGAGGTAGAAGTAAACATAATCCCATTTGCGTTTAAAAACATTTGTCAAAAAAACCTATTGCAATAAGCAGCCTAAAGCTCATTTTGTCAATTCCTGCAAAGTTAAATTTGACGGACAAAATTAGCATGCACATTCACAATTAATAATAACTCTAAGAAACTACGTGTTTAACGGAAAAAATTGACTCGTCGCTGGCAAATACAATGCCTTAATTGTAAATTACCTGTAGAAGTAGACTTGAAATATCCTTTTTAGGTTAAAACCACTATAAATACTACGAAAATGCATTGTTGCAAGTCTGTAATTGGTAAAAACAACAACTCCAAAATCCACAAAAAAGGACATGGGGCATACAAGTATTATTTTATTGTTAATTTATCCGGTAAGCAGCTAAAAATAAGATGATTAACGTTTCTATAAAAACGAACCCTCATACAGCCGGCAACCTGTTACGCATGCAAAACAAATATCAGCACGATTTACATGTTGATTTTCTACTGAACAATTCACCATCAAACAAAATAATACATACCATCTGTGCGGCCGGTCCACATTACTGCCCATAGTAAGTATTTACAAGATGAGTTCGTCCTCGATTAAACATGACTTTAATATTAGGCAGCTTATAGCTTATCCGGCATCCATTCAAGGTCCAATAGACTTTACAGATTTTGTTCTCAAAAAAAATACCGGCAATTTAACTGTGCCGGTATTTTTTTAAACTATTTACCTATTTATTAGGCTGCGGTGTTAAGCGCAGGTACGGCTTTACCCGCGTATGGCCTTTAGGGAATTTAGCCGGTATATCTTCATCCTTTACTGCCGGTGCAATTACCACATCTTCTCCATCTTTCCAATTAGCAGGTGTAGCTACCGAGTAGTTAGCCGTTAGCTGCAGGCTATCAATTACGCGCAGCAATTCATGAAAATTTCTACCGGTTGATGCCGGGTAAGTGATTATGAGTTTCACTTTCTTGTCAGGCCCTATAATAAACACCGACCTAACAGTAAATGTCTCGTTAGAGTTAGGGTGTATCATATCATACAGGTCGGCAACCTTGCGCTCAGGGTCGGCTATGATAGGAAAGTTAAGCACGGTGTTTTGTGTTTCGTTTATATCCTTTACCCACTCCTTATGCTTATCCAATTCATCTACACTTACGGCAATTATCTTAGCGTTGCGCTTATCAAACTCAGCCTTTAGTTTTGATGCCGTTCCAAGTTCGGTAGTACATACCGGTGTAAAATCGGCAGGGTGAGAGAAAAGAACACCCCAGCCATTGCCAAGCCATTCGTAAAAGTTAATAGTTCCATCTGTAGTTTCTGCAGTAAAATCGGGGGCGATGTCTCCAAGTCGTAAAGTAGCCATGTGCTGTTTTTGTTTTTTAGTGGTTTATAATAATGATTTAAATAGTCCAGTTGCCGGGTTGCGAGGCCTCGTTTGTATGTATGCCGCATTCCTTCTCGGTGTTGCCCTCCCACCACCAACGGCCAGAACGTTCGTTATCGCCGGTTCTTACCGCCCGTGTGCAGGGTGCGCATCCTATGCTCAAAAAGCCTTTGTCTGATAGTTCATTGTATGGAATACTCTCGCTTCGTATCATATCCTTTACTTCCTCTGCAGTCCAGTAAAAAAGAGGATAAACTTTTATCAATCCCCGCTTCTCATCCCACTCTACCTGACTCTTCTCTGCCCGGTTAGACGACTGCGTAGCACGCACACCCGATAGCCATATTTTCTGTCCTTGCAAAGCGCGGTTCAGTGGCTCCAACTTGCGCAGGTAGCAGCACTCCTTACGGTCATCTACCGAATTGTAAAAACTATTGGGCCCTTTTTGCTGTAGCATGTTTTGAAGGCGCTCGGTTTGCGGGTAATAGGTTTCTATGTTTACGCCATACTTCTCATTGGTAGCTTTCCATACATTATAAGTCTCCTGGAACTGGCGGCCGGTATCGATGGTAAATACCTTAACCGGAATTTTGTTTTTAAAAATGAAATGAGATATAACCTGCCCCTCTAAGCCAAAGGCTGTAGAGTAACACACAGCCGCAGGAAACTGCTCAGCAAGCCAGCGCAGCCCATCGGCTACGGTCATGCTTTGCATGGCCTGGTTAATTTCTTCTACCCGTTTTTTTAACTCACTCATTTTACAATATCATTAAAACAAAAAAGGCCTCCCCGAAACCGGAAAGACCTTTTTGCTATTAGTTTATATATGGTTATGCAAAAGCCTCTCCTGTCGCTATTTTCATAGCGCAACACATAGTGCAGCAACAAGAGAATTTTATTTGGCTTTGGTTAAACATTAATTTGCTTTGTATTGCAAGTATAAACTAATAAATAGTGAATAACCAAAACATTCCTTCTAAAAATTTTCTGTTCCCTGTTTTTCTGAGGCTTGAACAGATGCGTGTATTATTAGTAGGGGCCGGCCCCGTGGGGCTTGAAAAAGCCACCGCCATACTTAGCAATTGCCCTAACATACAACTACACATAATAGCGGAAGTAGTAAGCCCTGAAGTAAGGGCGCTGCCGGGCAATTTCAGCGGTGTAACCATTACCGAGCGAAGGTTTAACGATGATGATTTAATTGGCATACAGGTGCTTTTTCTGGCTATAAACAATAAGGAATTGAGCGGTGTTATATATACAAAGGCCCATCAGCTAAACATACTGGTAAATGTGGCCGACACACCCGATTTTTGCGATTTCTACATGTCGTCAATAGTGCAAAAGGGGCAGCTTAAACTGGCTATCTCTACCAATGGCCAATCGCCCACTATGGCCAAACGCCTGAAAGAAGTATTGAACGATGCCCTGCCTGACGAACTGGACGACCTGATAGCCAACTTAAACCAGGTGCGTAACGGCCTGAAAGGAGATTTTGCGGATAAGGTAAAGCAGCTAAACGAGCTGACCAGCTCCCTCAAAATAAAAGAGGGTGGCAATAAATAAAGTTTTTTATACTTGCAGTGTTCAATGAAAAATACCACTCATATCCTTTTTTCTATGCACAACATTTGTTGTTGCGTGGCTTGCTGTTGTTGTTAATTCAACAGGCAAGTCTGAGTATTCCATAAAAAAATATTGTTCGGATTTGTTTGCACTAAGCAGAAAGTGGGGTGATGTTATAGTATTATTAAACCGGTAAAAATGAGCAAGACAAAAGGTAAAGTTTTCCTGGTAGGCGCCGGCCCCGGCGACCCGGGACTATTCACCCTAAAAGGTGCGGCTGTATTAGCTACTGCCAATGTAGTGCTGCACGACCGGCTGGTTAGCCCCGAAATACTAAAACATGCACCGACTACCGCTGAGATACTACTGACCGGCAAACAAGGCTTTGCAAAATCTACTGCCCAAACCTATATTGATGAGTTATTGGTAAAGTATGCACTGCAAGGCAAAACAGTGGTAAGGCTTAAAGGTGGTGATGTATCCTTCTTCTCCAATATACTCAACGAACTGGAAGCACTGGCCGCAAACGAAATAGAGTTTGAAATTATACCTGGCGTTACTTCTGCATCGGGCTGTGCAGCCTACACAGGCATACCGCTTACGGCAAGAGGATATAGCGATGAGGTTCATTTCCTTTCGCTATACAATGTAGAAGAGGATACTACCAAGCTGGATAGAATAGCTACCATGCAAGGCACTATTGTATTGTATATGTCAAGCAACAACCTGGCAGAAACCACGCAGCAACTAAAGCATATTGGAATGCCCGATAGAAAGCTGGTGGTGATAGAGCAAGGCACTACGCCCTTTCAGCAACAGTATTTTACATCGGTGCATAAGGCCGCTGTAGATTTGGCAGGTAAGAAGATAAATTCTCCGGCACTGGTAATTATTGGCGAGGTGGTAAGCCTGTCCGAAAAATTTAATTGGTATAAAGGCAGCCACAACGGGCACTATTTTAAAGAACTAACTAAGGGATAATATGCTAAGCGAAGAGCAACTACAAAAGCTTACAGATTTTATTGGTCAATACAGCCGCGAAGAACAGCTATGGATAAGCGGCTATATATCCGGCTTAAATAATGGAGCAGGTAGCGCACCTGCAGGTGCTGCATTGATAACAGCTAAGGTTACTATTGCTTATGGCACCGAAACCGGAAACTCTAAAAAGATAGCATCGCAACTGGCAGCACGCGCCAAACAGCGTAAGATAAATGCCAAGGTTGTTAGCCTGGACCAATACAAAACCACAGAGCTTGAAAAGGAAGAATACTTCTTTACCATAGTAAGTACACACGGCGATGGCGAACCACCTGCTGCAGCCAAAAAGTTTTACGACTATCTGCACAGCAGCGAAAAAAGCCTACCCAAACTAAAATACAGTGTGCTTGCCCTGGGCGATACAGCTTATCCTCTCTTCTGCAAAACCGGTGAAGATGTGGATGCACAATTTGAAAAACTGGGGGCGCGCAAAATTGCCGACCGACGGAATTGTGATGTGGATTATGAAGCAGAGGCCAATGCCTGGATAGATGATATACTCACTAATCTATTAGCTGTACCGGGTGGTAACGCTGCCGAAAAAGCTGTAGAAAAGAAAAAGCCATCGGGCCGTGTTATTTACAAGGGTAAAATAACCACCAACATAAACCTGAACGATACAGGCTCGAATAAGGAAACTTACCATATAGAAATTTTGCCGGATGGCACGGCCCACTATGCACCGGGCGATTCGATAGGTATAATACCGGTAAATTTAGAAAGCGAAGTACAGCAGGTTTTAAAAACCCTGGGCACCATAGGCAGCGAGTTTGTAACGTATAAAGACAAACGATTCTCCTTTTACCACTTACTAAAAACCACGCTGAATATAAAGCAAATGCCGCAGCGTGTGCTAAACAAATACGCCGCGCTGGAAGAAATTACCACTGAGATAAAAGGGCCTCTTGATTTTGCCGATTTGCTTAATGCCTTTCCTGCTAAAAAGCTGCAAGGCAATTGGCAGGCACTAACCGATTTGCTGGAGCCTATTTCGCCGCGCTTGTATTCGGTAGCAAGCAGCAATGCAGCGCACAATGAAGAAGTGCATATTACAGTTGCCCGCTCTACGTTCAAGAAAGACGGTGTAAAGCAATATGGCCTGGCCTCTAACTATTTATCGCAGTTGCCGATAGGCACCGATATTCAGTTTTATGTGCAGAAGAACAACGCTTTCCACCTGCCTGCGGATGACAAGGATATTATAATGGTAGGTCCGGGTACAGGTATTGCCCCTTTCCGTGCTTTTGTGGCCGAGCGCGATGCGCGGGGCGCCGAAGGGCGCAATTGGTTGTTTTTTGGTGACCAGCATTTTAAAACGGATTTCCTGTATCAAACCGAATGGCAAAATTACCTGGAAACAGGCGTGCTAAATCGTATGGATGTAGCATTTTCGCGCGATACCGAAAACAAGGTGTATGTTCAGCATAAGTTGCAGCAACATGCAGCGGCTGTTTTTGAATGGTTGCAGGGCGGCGCTTATTTTTATGTATGCGGCGCCAAAGAACCAATGAGTGTGGATGTGGAAGAAACACTGCTGCAGATAATTGACCAGCAAAGTGGAAATGGGCGAGAATATGCCGAAGAGTATATCAACACACTGAAAGAGGAAGGGAGATATTTAAAAGATGTATATTAATCTGCAGTAAGAAACTTTATAGCAATGGCAAAAAAGGAAAAACTATCGCCGGTAGAAAAATTTAAGGAAGAAAGCGATGCCCTTCGCGGCACGCTGGCACAGAGCCTTAAAAATGAACTAACCGGTGCAGTGGCAGAGGCTGATAAAAGCCTGATAAAATTCCACGGTATATACGAGCAGGATAACCGCGACCGGCGCGAAGAACGTGCTGCCAAAAAACTGGAGCGCGATTACTCGTTCATGATTCGCCTGCGCTTGCCCGGTGGACTAATGACAAGCGAACAATGGATAGCTACTGATGACATAGCTGAGAAATACTCTACCGGTGTTATTAAAATAACCACCCGACAAACCTTGCAACTACATGGTATTGTAAAAACGGATATGAAGCCGACCCTGCAGTGGTTCGACAAGTTTAACCTGGATAGTATTGCTGCCTGTGGCGATGTAAACCGCAACGTGGTTTGCAGCGCACACCCAATGCAATCGGAAATACATCAGCAGGTGTTTGAGTATGCCGATAAGATAAGTACCCTGCTATTGCCTAAAACCCGCGCCTACTACGAGGTATGGTTGGATGACGAAAAAATAATTGATAAGAAAGAAGAGGAAGATCCATTGTATGGTAAGACCTATTTACCGCGTAAGTTTAAAATAGCCATTGCCATACCGCCCAACAACGATGTGGATTTATATGCCAACGATATTGGACTGATAGCCGTGATAGAAAATAACGTATTGAAAGGCTTCAACATAGCCGTAGGTGGTGGCATGAGCGCCACGCATGGCAACGTATCTACTTATCCGCGCGTGGCTAGTGTAATCGGCTTTGCCGATACAGAAGAGAAAGTGCTGAAAGCGGTTTATGAAATTGTAACGATACAGCGCGATTATGGTAACCGTAGTGATAGAAAACTGGCCCGGTTAAAATATACGATTGACAACGAAGGCCTTGATTGGTTTGTACAGGAACTGGAAAAACGATGCGGTTTTGCATTAGAGCCTACCAAACAATTTGATTTTAACCAGCGCATAGATTACTATGGCTGGCAAAAAAACCATGAAGGCAAATGGTATTACACCCTGTTTGTAGAGAATGGCCGTGTGTGCAATGAAAATGGCGTGGACATGCGCAAAGCACTTTATGAAATAGCGCAGACAGCCAAAGTAACGTTCCGCTTTACCTGCAACCAAAACCTGATAGTAGGCGATATATCGCAAAAAGATAAAGCTGCTATCAACAAATTGCTGGCTAAGTATAATCTGATTGAACATACCGAAGCCCGCACCGGTATTCGTAAAAACTCGATGGCCTGCGTAGCCATGCCTACCTGCCCATTAGCATTGGCAGAGGCTCAGCGATATTTACCCGAGCTAATATCTAAGATTGAACCACTGCTGGCTGAAAACCAACTGACAAACGATGATATTATCATTCGTATGACCGGCTGCCCCAATGGCTGTGCCAGGCCTTACCTGGCAGAGATTGCACTGGTAGGTGTTTCGCCGGGAAGGTATAACCTGCACATTGGTGGCGATGTATCGGGCGCAAGGCTAAACATCATCTTCCGCGAAAACCAGAACGAAGAAGAAATTTTATATGCCCTTGGCGCTTTGTTTAAAACATACGCGGAGAAAAGAAATAAGAACGAGGCCTTTGGCGATTTTGTGATACGAGAAAAGTATGTTACCGCTTAAAAATGAATGCACATTACCGGCAAACCATTTCTGACAAACTCGATACCCTTAAACAACAGGGTAACTATCGCTATTTTCAGGATGTAAATAAGTCGGCAAAGCATTTCCCCCGTTTTTATTTTGACGATGAAACCGGTAAAAAGAAAAGCGCCGTAAATTGGTGCAGTAACGATTACCTGTGCATGAGTATTCACGAAGATGTTATAAGCAAGTTATCGTTTACAGCCCACCACAGCGGCGTGGGCAGCAGCGGCACCCGCAATATATCGGGCACTACCGGCTACCATAAGCAACTGGAAGAAAGCGTAGCTAACCTGCATGGCAAAGAAGCCGCTATTATTTTCAATAGTGCTTTTCTGGCAAACCTTTCAACCCTTGCCACCCTGGGCAGGGCTTTTAGTGATGCGGTATTTATTTCAGACGAGCGCAACCATGCATCTATAATTGAAGGCATACGTAGCAGTGGATGTAAAAAAATTGTATTCAAGCATAATGACGTGCAGCACCTGGAAGAGGTGCTTTCTGCTTTGCCAGCTGAGCAATCAAAAATCATTGTATTTGAAAGTGTTTACTCTATAAGCGGCAACGTGGCACCGGTACAGGAAATAACAGCGTTAGCAAAAAAATACAATGCCCTAACTTACATAGATGAAGTACATGCCGTGGGCCTTTACGGTGCTACCGGCGCGGGTATTGCAGGACAGCAAGGACTGCAAAATGAAGTGGATATCATCAACGGCACATTTGCCAAAGCATTTGGCACATTAGGTGGTTATATTACTACCGATGCCATGATGGCCGATTACCTGCGC
Organism: Chitinophagales bacterium; assembly: GCA_035299425.1. GTDB lineage: Bacteria > Bacteroidota > Bacteroidia > Chitinophagales > LD1 > Bog-950. The sequence continues at coordinate 16,299 of DATGWP010000024.1, forward strand.
AGCTTTGCCAGCGGGTTTATTTTCACTACTTCTCTCCCACCTGCTATTTGCAGCGCTACTATCAAAAGCATTGAGCTGGTAAAACAGAATAATGAATGGCGGGAACAATTTCACGGGGCGGTAAAAAAGTTGCGGGCATTATTGGCCGATAAGCAAATCCCATTTCATACCAACGCCTCGCATGTAACGGCGGTTCATATTGGAGATAACATAAGCTGCAAAGCGATAGCCGATAGGTTATTGAACGAGTTTGGCATTTACCTGCAGCCTATCAATCCGCCCACTGTAAAAGAAGGAGAGGCCTGTTTGCGGATTACGGTTACAGCCAAACATACAGAAAGCGATATGCAACAAATGGTAAATGCACTTTCAATTGTGATGCATGAAACAGTTTAAAATTGTTTGCCGCAGTTCGTCCCTATCTGTTATACAGGCAGAAATTGCACGCCAGTACATTTTAAAAGCAGCACCGGGTACAGAAATAGAAATCGTATTAAAAGAAACCAGCGGCGACCTTGACCAGAGCCGTCCATTATATGAGTTAGAAGGCCGCGACTTCTTCTCTAAGGAAATTGATGAATACCTATTAACCGGTAAAGCTGATTTTGCAGTTCATTCAATGAAAGACCTGAGCGGTAACCGCCTGGACGATGAGCGTTTTGTAAATGCTGTGCCTGAACGAAACGACCCGCGTGATGTTATAATTTTCAATCCGGATGTATTAGATAAGATTGCATCGGGCAAACCGCTGGTGATAGGAACTTCTTCTTTACGCAGACAATTGCAGGCTATCAACTTTCTTAAAAAGGCATTGCCGGTGGTCAATGGTTTATCTGCCTCTACAGAAACCAAAACCATACGCGGCAATGTAGATTCGCGTTTGCAGCAATTGCAGGATGGGAAATTTGACGGTATTATACTTGCTGCAGCCGGCTTAAACCGATTGCTTACTGGTGGCAATAGCAACGTGGCTTCACTTTTAAGCGGCAAACGGAAAATGTTTCTACCCCTTATTGAATGTGCGCCGGCTCCGGGGCAGGGTGCTTTATTAATAGAGTGCCTGAAAACGAATAGCTCAGCTGCTGAAATTCTTGCCGGTGTAAATAATACAGCCCTATCTGCGCAATTGGAAACAGAGAGAAATTCAGTAACCCATTTAGGCGGCGGGTGCCACCAGCAGTATGGGTCTGTCTATATCGATACGCCTCATGGTGGGTTTGTAAATGTAGCAGGCATAGACGAAAAAGGGAATGATGTTAGCGATATGATATTTGATGTATCGTTGGATATCTCTGGTAAAAAAATGTTCTCTGCCGGCGACCATATGAAGGATTTTTTCAGTTACGAATTTCAGAGTGCAGACCTATCCGGATTATCCGATGTTGTTTTCGTAGCACATCACCGCGCTGTTACACCTGCAATAGCCGAACAGTTAAAGGATAAACAAGTATGGTGCTCGGGTAGCCGCAGTTGGTATGAGTTGGCCAAGCTGGGTATTTGGTGCCAGGGATGTGCCGATGGGTTAGGCTTTCATTTCTTATCGAATACGTTCGCTCAGCCATTAACTTCTATAAATAAAGAAACGATAACAATTTTAACCAATACCCAGGCTGCCGAAGAATGGGCTAAAGAAAATGTGGTTGCTGTCGGCACTTATAAACTGATTCCGAATTTATCGAAAGAACTATGCGATGGCATAAGTGGCGCCGACATTATCTACTGGACCAATTTTGAGCAATATCTTGCGGCTAAGCATTTGCTAAAGGCCGGCGTTACACATGCTTGTCCATCGGGCAAAACTGTTGAATTGTTTTTAAAGAATAACATTGAGCCGGTGGTGTTTCCCGGTATTAAGGCATTTAATATATGGAGAAAGAAAAACACTATATGAACCAGCGCAGGCTAAGGGCCAATGAACATATACGTGAGTTAGCAGCACAGGTATATGTATCACATAAAGATTTTATACAGCCCGTATTTGTTGACGAAGCGTTAACCGAGCGACAATCGGCAAAACACCTTACCGGTGTGTACACCGAAACCATCGAATCGGTGCTGCAGCAAACTGAAAAGGATATTGCCGGGGGAGTAACTAAATTCCTGCTATTCCCTGTGCCCGCTCGAAAATCGGAAAATGGATTTTCATTTGATTTTGCTGCGGAGGTTACAAACCGCTTAAAACAAACTTTTGGCAATTCTATCTGGCTGGCAAACGATGTTTGCCTGTGCAGCTATACCACGCACGGACATTGCGGTATTTTGAGTAAAGAAGGTGACAGGCTTTTAAACGATGATACAGTAATAGTGCTGGCAGATTATGTTTTGCAATTAGCCCAGGCCGGCAGCAATTGCATAGCCCCCAGCGATATGAGCGACGGCCGCATTAGCGCTATAAGAGAAGCTTTAGATACTAATGGATACGACGTCACCGCTATTATGAGTTACGCCGCTAAGTTTAGCTCATCGTTCTACGGACCATTCCGCGATGTATGTAAATCTGCACCGGGCAAAAGCCAGTTGAACAACCGGGCTACTTACCAGTTAGATTATAGAAACCATAAAGATGCTTTAGCGACAGCATTACGCGATGCAGAAGAAGGCGCCGATATACTTATGGTAAAACCGGCATTGCCTTATCTCGATATTGTTCAAACAATAAATAAGGCGATACCAAAACCGATAGCAGTTTACCACGTAAGTGGGGAATATGCAGCACTGGAGTTTCTGGCCCAACAACAGTTAGGAGAACGCGCTGCCTTGCACAAAGAAGTATGGACAGCTTTTAAACGAGCCGGCGCATCTGTAATAATATCTTATGCATCGAGAGAGGCAAAAGAGTGGCTTCAATAAGCCTAAGACTCTCCTAGTTTACCTACCAGGCCCATAACCTTATTGAACTGCTTCTCTACAACCGAGTAGAAGATGTATTTTCCATCACGCTCGGTTTTTACCAGGCCTGCAGTACGTAAAATGGCCAAATGCTGCGACATAATAGATTGCTCTACTTTTAGCTTAGAGCAAAGTTCGCTTACCACACTTTGATTATTTGAAATAACGTAGCGAAGTATTCTTTGCCTGTCTGCATTCTGCACCGCACGAATAAGGAATGCTGCCCGATTGATGTTCTTGGCATTGTCCTTAATTACCTGCGCTTTAGCTGCATTTGCAACCTTATCGGCTTTAGTAACTTTTGTTTTTTTGGGGGTCATGTTGTTGTTTTTAGCTGTATTTGATGTTTTAGCGGCCACAAGTTATTACATTTTTTGTAATACAAAGGTAGAAAAACATAATGAATGCTATACCATGATTCAGTTATGCCTGTTGGAGACCTATCTGATACATCAGATAATTTAAGAATGCGATAAATCTGAAAGTCATCCATTTCCGTTTCATGCACACCCCCTAAGTTGTCATGTCTAGGCGCAAAAATGTGCCCTTTAGTAGATCAGATGCTTAGCACATCGGCAAATTCGGGTGTCTTATCAAACACCGATTTCGCAAAAGGGCATAATGGCAAAATCTTTACCTTATGCTCCCGGGCATATTCCACCGCCGATGTTACCAGCTTTTTCCCCGCACCAGTACCACGCAGTGCGTCACTCACTTCGGTATGATCAATTATAATAAGATTCTCTCCTGCTTTGCTAAAAGTCATCTCGGCCAGGCGCTTGCCGTTTTCCTCCACATAAAAAGCGCCTTTGTTGCCTTCTTGTTCAAGTTGTATTTGCATACAACAAAAATAAGCATTCGGACGCGACTATTAATACTGAAGAAAAGTTAATTACAGGCTCTTTTCCATTTGTCTTATTTCTTCTAACTTGCCAGCATGAAAATCTCAATAGTAGTAGCTGTTGCCGACAACAATGCCATTGGTGTAAATGGGAAATTGCCCTGGAAATTGCCTAAGGATATGCAGTACTTTAAAGAAGTTACCTGGGGCCACCATGTATTAATGGGCCGCAAAACCTGGGACGGTATCCCTCCAAAATTCAGTCCGTTGCCAGGCCGCGTTAACATCATTGTTACACGCCAGAAGGGGTTTGTATGCGAAGGCTGCAAAGTTGTGGAAAGCGTAGAAGAGGGCATTGAGTTTGCGCGGCAAAGTGGTGAGCAGGAACTGATGATTATTGGGGGCGGTGAAATTTACAAACAAGCCCTGCCTAAAACTGATAAGATATATCTAACCAAGGTGCATCACACATTTACCGATGCCGACACCTTTTTCCAGGAACTTAAGGAAGATGATTGGCAAACTACCAACAGCGAATGGAATATGGCCGATGAAAAAAACGAATTTGATTTCGAATTTCTGGTGCTGGAAAAAAAATAGCTATTGTATAATGCGCTAAACACATGTTTAATGCAAAGCGAAAAGCAGAACAGCACGCCCTGAGTGTTTTACCGCGCTAGTATAACAGAAACAGCGCGGCTTGTAAGCGCAGATTGCACCTTTACCGTATAAACCCCATTGGGTAAGGCACTCAAATCAACAGTGCAGGCATTGGCTCTTTGCATATCTGCAAGTGGCACAGATTTCACCATCTGTCCGATTGTATTGAATACATTGATATCATCTGTAACAACTTCTAAGCTATTCAGGTTCACAAGCACAATTCCGCTGGTAGGATTTGGGTAAACTGTTACAGAACTATTATCAATATTATACAAACCTGACACAGTTACCTGCACCGGGGCAGATGTATCTGAACAGCCAGCAGCATCCGTAACTATCACACTATAACTACCATCTACCTGTGCAGCTAATGTGGAGGAAGTACCATTATTTATAACAGCCCCGTTAAGTAACCACTGATAGCCGCTATATGTCTGTACACTAAGCAAATTTCCTTGCTGCAACACTACCGGTACCGGCAAAAAATTAACCGCAACTACAACCGTATCTCGGCGGGACTGATGACAACCACCACCTTTAACCCGTAGTTCTGCTACATAGATACCCGGAATAGTATAAACCGCTGTAGTTAAAACACTACCATTAACAACAGGATCAATAGCGCCCTGCAGGTTCCATATCAACGAATCCTGCCCAGTAGAACCGGTGGCATCAAAAGTAATGCTTTGACCGGCACATACAGTTGTGGCTGTTTCAGTAAATGTAGCCAGTGCGGGTTGATTGGTAATATATGGATGCATAATAAGAGAAGCATTTATGGCAGATGTACCCGGTGAACCATACATATACCAGATGTTATTACTCTGGCGTTCCCATATAGCCGAAGGTACAGTTTGCCCGTTCATATTACTTGCAATAGCGAGAGTATCACGAGGTGTGCATGTCCAGCATAAGTTGCTTATATCCACGCTGACAAAAAACTTACCTGATGCAGGTAATGCTACCGCAGGGTCAAATTCAACCTGGGTGTAGTTACCGGTTTGTGCTTTGGGTATAATTGCCGCCATGGTAACATCCTCGTAACCCAGCAGCGCACCCGGCACGCCTGATGTTCCATCATATATCTTTATGGCTACTGTTTTTTCAGTATTGCTGCTGTATGCTTTAGTGAAAGCTATGTTTGTTTTAGTAAGGTACGAAGCCGGTGTTGCCGACATATCATAATACATAGCCTTTTCTTTATCGCCGTATACGTTGGTACCATTCGTATAGCCATTATTAGCACCTTCGTTGTAATTAGCGCCACTCCAGCCAGCCGGCAATGGATAATTAACCGAACGGCAAGGCAAAGGGTTACCTACCGTAATGTAGCTATTTGTTGTTTTGGTGTTATTTCCGTTGCCGTTGCTAACGGTTAGCGAAACATCGTAAGTGCCCGGGGCAGAATAAAAAATGGGAGGAGGTGTTTGGCCGGTATAAGTAGAAGGCGTGCCACCCGGAAAACTCCATACCCAGGTCCAGGGTATATTAGCTGATGTATCGGTAAACGTTACATTACCGCCTGCAGTAAGGCTGGTTTGGTTAGCTTTAAAACCGGCAATGGGTTGTAACGTTAATGCAGTATTTACGCACTTCATTGCAGACAAAGCGTTAATCCTTCCAGTGCCCAGCGAACCCACATACCACGGGTTCATAGCGTCAATATTATCGGCACTGTTAAGCATACAATTTACTAGTGCATCGTTGGGCATGGCTGGCACCATCGATTTCATTAACCCAAGCAAGCCAGCTACTAATGGCGAAGAAAATGAGGTCCCCCACTCATTATCATAAGTGCTGTTAACCTGTGTGGTATAAACGGCTGAGCCCGGCGCGCAAACTGATACCCAAGATCCGTAATTGGAAAATGAAGACCTCTCATCACTGCTTGTAGTTGAGCCCACCGCAATCACGCTATCGTAAGCTGCAGGATAAAATCGCACATCTGTATCATCATTACCCGCACCAGCTACCAGTATACACCCCTGGCTTACAGCATAATTAATTATGTTTTGTTCGGTAACAGAATACTGATCACTTCCCCACGACATATTAATAATATCAGCGCCAGCCGAAGCTGCATAATATACCCCTTCAAAAGCACCATATATATTTCCGGGGTCTCCCAAAGTAGCACCACTCTTTACACACATCAGTTTACAGCTATAACCTATACCCGCTATACCAATTGAATTATTAGTTGCAGCCGATGCCATACCCGCAACCCCTGTACCATGGTCAAATGATGGATCTGAGGGAGAGGGGTCCCCATCATCATCGCCAGCATCGTACCCATTAACATCATCTATATAACCGTTATTATCATCGTCTATACCGTTGCCTGCAATCTCGCCCGCGTTTACCCATAAATTAGGAGCAAGGTCAGGGTGAGATGTTTCAACAGCATCGTCAACTATTGCAATTACAATATTGCTACCAGTAGAAAAATAGTTCCATGCCGAATCTGCTTTGATGGTATTTAAATGCCATTGTGCGGCGTAGTAGCTGTCGTTAGGTGCTGCGGCAGTGCGGTGCAAAGGTACTCTTTCGGCATATTCAACTTCTTTGCATTGTTGCAACATTTTAATAGTGACGTCCACCTGCTCATCATTATTAAGCTGCAATAAATAAGTACGTTGTAGTGCTGCAGTTGTTTTTGAAGCTATAAATGGCATCGAAAGCTTCTTTATACCAGCCTGCGCGGATACTTTATCTAAAAAAGGAAGTGTGGATAGGGGGACATCGGCATAGTTACCTACTTTTATTTTTCCCGGTATTTCATCGTTTTTAATCTTAAACCATATTTTACCTTCCTGGAATTTTTGGGGCGATACGGTTTGTGCCATACTAATGGCGCTACAGGCAAAGGCTGCCAACAGCAATAGAGCTTTTCTCATTAATTTGTGGATATTAAATGCGCGGTAATATTAATATATTACATGAATATTGCAATTGCAGTAGGCACTATTCGTCCTCCGAATCGAACCTGTTCACTTCCAGCAGGCCATCCAGCGCACCTAAGCGGGCAGTAAGATCTTCCAACTCCTCTGTATCGTGTACATAAACCATTATCCGGCCCTCGAACACACCATCTTTACTATCAAACGAAATTGAGCGCATATTCAGGTTCATTTGCCCGGTAATGATATTGGTGATTTTGTTTACCAGCCCCACATCATCTATACCTGTAAGCTTAATACCTGTAAGGAAAGCAATTTCATGCTGCTTGGTCCATTTGGTTTTTATAATACGGTAAGCGTATTTACTCATTAACTGCACCGCATTGGGGCAATTGGTGCGGTGTATCTTTATACCCTCGTTAATGGTTAAAAAGCCAAACACATCGTCGCCGGGTATAGGGTTACAACAAGGGGCAAATTTATAATCTATTTTATCGGCGCTTTCGCCCATTATCAGCAGCTCTGCATTCTTTTGAAGGGTTTGCTTAACAGCCTCATCAATATTAGAAGCCTGGCTAACATTAGCCGGTTTAGGCAGTTTAATCTTCCCTCCTACTACATCAAACTTATTAAACTCTGCTACATCTATTTTCCGGTTGGCAACACTGAAATACAAATCGAGCGGAGATATCATTTTGTAGTAATTCATCAGCAACAAAATGTTAGCCTCGCTTACTTCAATTTTCAAACTCTTCAACTTGCGCTCCAGAGTTTCTTTCCCCTCTGCACCAATTTTCTTTTTGTCTTCTTTAAGTGATTGCTTAATAACCGACCGTGCCTTGGCTGTAACTACAAAATTCAGCCAGTCTTCATTAGGCATTTGCTTGTTACTGGTTAATATTTCTACCTGGTCACCATTTTTAAGAATGTGACTCAGCGGCACCAGTTTGGTGTTCACCTTGGCACCAATACACTTTTTACCTACACCACTGTGTATTTCAAATGCGAAATCGAGGGCCGTGGCCCCTTTCCGTAAACGCTTAAGGTCGCCTTTGGGTGTAAACACAAATATCTCTTCGCTAAACAACTCATGCTTAAAATCATTCACTACTTCCAGTGCAGTAGTATCTGTATTGCTAAGCACGCCGCGTATTTTCTCCAGCCATTCATCCATAGCCGTATCTGCGTTGCCCTCCTTGTATTTCCAGTGCGCAGCAAAACCCTTCTCGGCTATCTCATGCATCCGCTCAGTGCGTATCTGTATTTCTACCCATTTACCGGTGCTACTCATTACCGTAGTATGCAGCGCCTCGTAACCATTGGTTTTGGGGTTGCTAAGCCAGTCGCGGAGTCTGTCGGGGTTTGGATGGTATATATCTGTAATAGCCGAATAAACACCCCAGCAATCACTTTTCTCTTTATCTACCGATGAAGACTTAAGGATTATTCTAATAGCAAACAAATCGTAAATCTCTTCAAATGGGACCCCCTTATTCTTTATTTTATTGTAGATAGAATAAATGGATTTAGGCCTGCCATATATATCGAAGTTAAAGCCGCGCCTTTCCAGTTCTTCTTTAAGCGGGCGAATAAAATCGTGAATAAACTTTGCGCGCTCCTTCTTTTTTTCTGCAAGCTTTTGGGCTATGTCACGGTATAGGTCTGGCTCAGTATATTTAAGCGCTAAATCCTCCAACTCTGTTTTCATGGCATATAAACCCATGCGATGGGCCAAAGGCGCGTATAAAAACATGGTTTCGCTGGCTATTTTCAGTTGCTTCTCACGCTTAAGCGAGTCAAGCGTTCGCATGTTGTGTAACCGGTCGGCAAGCTTTATAAGAATAACCCGTATATCATCATTGAGGGTTAATAGTAGCTTTCTGAAATTCTCGGCTTGTATAGATGAGTTAAGGTCAAAAATGCCGGATATCTTGGTAAGCCCGTCAACAATTTTAGAAACCTCCTTATTAAATGTTTTCTCAACCTCCTCCAGCGTAACCTCGGTATCTTCTACCGTATCGTGCAGCAACGCACAGATGACCGAGGTGGCGTCCAGTCCCATCTCCTCGCTTACAATTTTAGCCACGGCAATGGGATGCATTACGTAGGGCTCCCCACTTTTACGGCGCATATCCTTGTGGCTTTCCATAGCAAGTTCAAAAGCCACCCGTATCATTTTCCTTTCCTGCGGGCTTATGCTCTTACGCAGTGAACGGAGAAGGCTACGGTATTCCTTCAAAATCATCTTCTTTCCACCTTCAATGTCTATCGTTGCGTTTTCCATTTGCTTAAATATACGCTCAATTCAGCGCAAAAAAAAGTTTACTAAAATCAATTGATTGTTAAAGTGCAAGTTGGAGCAAACACCAGTGTATTTTAAAGGTGACTTATTAACTGTTTTTGGTGATTGTCTATTCTGGCTGCATACCATCCGGCAGTTGCTAAATAACTGGTTAAACGCAAGAGAGAGTTTATTGTTTGGTCGCTGTAACTTCCTCGTATACCAGACGTGAGATGTCAGAAATTATGCCCGACAATTGAGTATTATCATTTCCCCGGGTCATAATACAGAGTAAGTATGGTGAACCCGCCAGATAAATAATACCACATTCATGCAATTGCTTTTGGCCCGAGCCCGTAACTGCGCTTTCGCTAAATTTATGCGCAATTTGAGTGCCCCGGGGAATACCGGCTGCAATACCTTTATCATAATTATTAGTACTTAATATACCCAGCGCCTTTTCAGACATAGCGCGACTAAGATAAGTGGCATTATAAAGCAATCTGAAAAAGCCCGAATAATCCCTTACTGAAACAAGAATGCTATCGATGTTGCCTGCTGTATTAACACCAATATCAGACATTACAGTCATTATAAAGCCGGCATCTAACTGCTGCTCCAGCAGGGCCTTAGCTTCATAATCTGAATTAAGTATCATTCTGTTTACAAGATCCTCTATAGAATATTTGGCCCCCGGCTTTATAAGCGAGGAAGACAAAGGCTCATCTACGGGTTTGATTATACGGCTATTGTACTTTACCTGTTGTTTAAAAAAACCTGGTTGTGCATCTTCTTTCTTTAGTGCAGCAATCATTATGGGAACCCGTAGTAAGTTGGCAGGCGAAAACTTTTCACTTTCGTGAATACCCATCCAGGGACCAAAATTCAAATCGCGGAAATAGACGGATATAAAAGTGGCTTTGTTCTGTTCTTTTGCAGTGTTAATGTAAGAAATAACTTTCTGCTGCATTTGTGCAACAGAGTTAAGAGGTGATGGATGATAGTTATCGCATTCCAGCAAAGGATTAATATAGGTGTACCCACCTAAGCGATACTCATTAATTTCTGAACTCCTAACAACTGCTTTTCCGGGAACGTCAGAGTTAGGTTGGGTAAAAGTTAACCGCCCAATAAAATATCCTGCTAATGCAGTGAGAGAGCCTAATACAAAAAAGACTAAATACTTAACACGTTTATTCATTTGAATACATAAAAAAGACCAAAGCCGTAAATTTTCCTTCAAAATTTACGGCGAAGGCCCTTCTTAACCTGTTCTTAAATCCAATTTAAAAAAACATTTACGATGCAATACTATCATAGCTTGCAAAAGCAACAGATTAGAAGTTAATTAGAAAACCTGATAGTAAATTTGGTGCCAATACCAATGGTAGACTCTACCTTAATAGAAAATTTATGGGCCTTGAGAATACGGTGAGCCAGTGCCAGCCCGATACCAAAACCTTTTACCTTATCCACGCCCGGCGAACGGTAGAAAGGTTCAAAAATGAAAGGGAGGGTTTCTGCCGGTATGCCCGGCCCCTTATCGGCAATTGATAAAGATATTGACTCTCCTTCTATCATTAGGTTTAGCTGTGCCGTGCCATCCTGCGAATATTTGCAGGCATTCTCTACAATATTTTTTATGGCTGTAGTCAGCAACTGCCGGTTCCCATAAAAAATTAACTGTTCATCACTTTGTGGTGGATTGGTAAGGTGTATATGCACCTGATAGGCGGGGTACTGCTGCCTGACAAGTGTTCGGATGTCAAATAACAATTCATCTATGCGCAAAGGGCTGTGAGCCACCACATGGTTAGTTTGCAATCTCGAAAAATTCAACAAATCCTGTATCATCAATATCAGGTCGTCTAAGTCCTCCAGTACAGAATGCATAGTTTCCCTGTACGATTCGCTATTCCGGTTTTGAATAAGGCTAACCTCCAGTTGAGATTTAATTTTGGTAAGCGGATTAAACAGCTCGTGCGATGCATTAGATACAAAACCACGCTGCATATTGAAAGAATCTTCCAGCTTATCAAACAAGCCGTTGAATGTAGATACCAAATCGGCTATTTCATCTTTCTCGGTTAAAGGAACTAATCGCTCAGAATGTTCTACCGGCGACAGGTTTCGCACATTGGTTATAATAGTAGTAATGGGATGTAGTGCCTGACCAACAAAAAACCAACCCATAATAAGTGTAACAAACATAGCTGCTACCAGCGTAATAAAAAGCCCGGTACGTACTTTGCGTAGCAGCATATCTCCTTTTACATCAATTGCACCGGCAGTTACCACTACATCGGTACCATTACTATGCAGATATATACCAACCACTTTATGAGGCCCTTCGGCATATCTCACATACTTCTTGCTTCGTATTTCGGCAAACAGCCCAGGCGAAGTTTTAAAATATACGCTATCGTTATTGGTATAAATTTCGTGGTTAGATGCATTGTAAATAGAAATATTCTCGTGGCTAAGCAAGTCATATTCCGAGCGGTCTATACTTTTTAAAATAGCTGAATCAACTTCATTTACTTTAAGTAGCAAGTCAGCAGTAATACGGGCCTTTTCTTCAAGTCTGCTATAAAATTCCTGCTGGCTATAACTTTGTATAGATATATAACTTACAAAAGATAACACAAACACAAGGGCCATAACCAGCATAGTAAAATAAACAGTTAGCCTTGGCTGAATAGTCATGACTCAATTTTCTTTTAAGATATAGCCAATGCCGTGTAGGTTGTGTATTAGCTTTTTACCAAATGGCTTATCCACTTTATTGCGTAGGTAATTGATATAAACTTCAACAATATTGGTTCCTGTTTCAAAATCAATATTCCATATATCGCGCGCCAGGTCTGTTCTTGAGATGACTGTATTGGGCTTACGCATAAAATATTCCAACAATTTAAACTCCTGCGCGGTTAAGGTTACCGTAGTACCGGCACGTGTCACTTGCTTTAGCTTAAGGTTCACTTCAATATCAGCAAAATGTAATATATCTATAAATTCAGTATGCGGCGCCGAGCGTTTAAGCAGCCTGCGAATCCGCGCCAGCAATTCGCGAAAATCGAAAGGCTTTGTAAGATAATCGTCGGCACCTGCATCCAGACCTGTTACCACATTATCTTTCGAATCTATAGCAGTAAGTAATAAAATCGGAATACTTGGATGTATCGCCCGGATGCGTTTACACAACTCTATACCCGTAATTCCAGGCATAATTATATCCGATACTATAAGTTGATACTTACCCCCGCTGAATTGTGCAAGACCATCCAGACCATCGTAAGCTACATCTACAGTATATCCACTATCCTCCAATCCCTTTTTCAGAGCATTAGCAGTTTTTGTTTCGTCTTCTACAATTAAAATATTCATGTATCAAAAGTATGAGTGGCAACTACGAAGTAAGTTAGAAATTAGTTAGAAGAAATTCCTTCACACATTATACGTAGCATGTTTCCAAATGAATAGAAAACCAATGGATTTTTTACGTTGTTTTTAAAAACAAGACCCGTTGGTTTAATTCCACAAAATTACTGCGTACTTTTCGCCATCACCTCACAGTTACTCAAATTTGGACAAAATTCCGATGGCAAAGCCTTTGCAATTTAACATTTGAGGACTCAAAGGACCACTGGGTTCAAAGCATTTATATGCTAAAATCACTGAATTCAGTTATTGCGATTGAATTTATTTAAATAAACCTTTGAGAACCCAATTAGTTATGAAGAAGATAGCGGCGAAGGTTAAAAAAAACAAGACTAAAAAGAAAGCAAACGGATTTGCCGGAAAAAAGTTGAAGGTCCTTAAAAGGACCAAAGTGAGTGTTTTAAGCGAGCGGGAAACCGAAATATTGCAGAACATGGCCAATGGCTTATCCAGTAAAAATATAGCTGATAAGCTATGCATCAGTTTTGATACTGTGGAATCGCATCGTAAAAGTATTCACCGAAAAATAGGTGTGAATACGGCAACAGAGGCTATAGCATTTGGATTTAGAAACGGACTATTGAATTAACAACCAATTATCTGCCTTAGCGCGGCCCATAATTGTTCTTAACCCCCTAAAAATGGAACATTTTGTAGCCCCTTATGTGCTCATGGTAGACGATGATGAGGATGACCGCAGCTTGTTTGCCGAAACTTTTACACACGCTGCCCCGATGGCAAAATTATACCAATTGAGCAGTGGTGCTGCACTTATTCAACATCTGAAAAAAAATCCTTTACCCGAAATGATTTTTTTAGATCTGAATATGCCCTGTATTAGTGGGTTTGAATGCTTAATGCATATTAGAAGTGATTCAGAATTAAGCAACATTCCGGTTATTATTTATACCACCTCAATGGCTTATATAGATATTGAAGAAGCATTTCACAAAGGTGCCACCTTTTTCCTGCCCAAGCCCGCCAACCTATCCTGCCTGGCCCAGGCCATACAACATCTTTACGCCTTAAACTTAAAAACCCACCAAACGAATAAAAGTGACTTTGTATTGACATTTCAGTCGCGTCAGAAGGTCCATAAAAGCTATTTATAGTGCAGTAATGCACCAGCAAAAAAATGCCGCACCCAATTAGGGTGCGGCATGGCTGTAAAAAAATCTTCGGCTTACTCTATCACCAGATTGTAGCTGGCAGAGCCCTTCGGCGTATTTACATTTACAATATAAATGCCTTTTGTAAACTGGTTTAGATTAAAGGTATGGCTATAACCCGATGCTATGCTTATACCATTCCATTGCTGGAAAGTGCGGCCGGTAACATCCATAATAGCTACTTCCATTTTCCCCTCTACACCAATTGATTTAAGCGTAACAAAATCGCTTGAAGGATTAGGATACAATACAATTGAGCCCTGGCTTAACTGATTAATACCAACGCAAACAAAAACTACGATACCTGCTTCAGCCGTGTCGGCACAACCATTAACATCGGTAAACGCATACGATATAACGTTGTTGCCTATTGTAGTAGGAGCAAATTCATTATTTGTAACACCTACGCCAAAGAAACTGCCACCGGCAGGGCTTCCGCCACTAAGTGTAACTGCACCTTCGCCAAAACAGGCTGAGTCTACGGGCAAAGTAAGTGTAACTGTAGGTATGGTATTAATGGTTACATCTACTTCATCGGTAGCGGTACAGGTATTGGCATCGGTAATGGTTACCGAGTAAGTACCGCTGGCTGATACAACAAGCGTTTGTGCGCTGCTGTTATCGCTCCAGTCGTAGGTAGCGCCTGCATTGCCGGCATCAAGGGTGGTAGTGCCACCACATTGGGTAACATCGCTGCCAAGGTCTACCGAAGGTACTGTGTTGATCGTTACATCTACTTCATCGGTAGCGGTACAAGTATTGGCATCGGTAATAGTTACCGAGTAAGTACCGCTGGCTGATACAACAAGCGTTTGTGCGCTGCTGTTATCGCTCCAATCGTAGGTAGCGCCTGCATTGCCGGCATCAAGTGCGGTAGTGCCACCACATTGGGTAACATCGCTGCCAAGGTCTACAGTAGGTATCGTGTTGATGGTTACATCTACTTCACCTGTAGCAGTGCAGGTATTGGCATCGGTAATGGTAACCGAGTAAGTACCGCTGGCTGATACAACAAGCGTTTGTGCGCTGCTGTTATCGCTCCAGTCGTAGGTAGCGCCTGCATTGCCGGCATCAAGTGTGGTAGTGCCACCGCATTGGGTAACATCGCTGCCAAGGTCTACTGTAGGTACGGTGTTGATGGTTACATCTACTTCATCTGTAGCAGTACAGGTATTGGCATCTGTAATAGTTACCGAGTAAGTACCACTGGCTGATACAACCAGCGTTTGCGCACTGCTGTTATCGCTCCAATCGTAGGTAGAGCCTGCGTTGCCAGCATTCAGCGTAGTAGTGCCACCGCATTGGGTAACATCGTTGCCAAGGTCGACGGTAGGTACTGTGTTGATGGTTACATCTACTTCATCGCTAGCAGTACAGGTATTGGCGTCGGTGATAGTTACTGAGTAAGTACCGCTGGCGGATACAACAAGCGTTTGAGCGCTGCTGTTATCGCTCCAATCGTAGGTAGCGCCCGCATTGCCGGCATCAAGTGTAGTAGTGCCACCACATTGGGTAACATCGCTGCCAAGGTCTACCGTAGGTACGGCGTTGATAGTTACATCTACTTCATCGCTGGCAGTACAAATATTTACATCGGTAATGGTGACCGAATAAGTACCGCTGGCGGATACAACAAGCGTTTGCGCACTGCTGTTATCGCTCCAATCGTAGGTAGCGCCTGCATTGCCGGCATCTAAGGTAGTGGTACCACCGCATTGAATAACATCGCTGCCAAGGTCTACCGTAGGTACCGGGTTAATAGTTACATCTACTTCATCGGTAGCGGTACAGGTATTGGCATCGGTTACAGTTACCGAGTAGGTACCGCTGGCAGTAGCTACAAGTATCTGGGCGCTGCTATTATCGCTCCATGCATAGGTAGCACCTGCATTACCGGCAAACAAGCCAGCAGTGCCGCCGCATTGTACAACATCGTTGCCAAGGTCTACGGTAGGTACTGTGTTGATGGTTACATCTACTTCATCGCTAGCGCTACAGTTGTTTGCATCTGTTACCGTAACTGTATAGGTATTGGTTGATGAAGCTACAAGTGTTTGGCTGCTAGTAGCATTGCTCCAGCTATAAGCAGCACCTGCATTGCCAGCATCGAGGGTAACAGTACCTCCACATTGCGTTACATCATTACCCAATGCCACAACAGGGTTGCTTACGTTAGTAAGCGTTTTGCCTACAGCAGCAGAATCGGCACAACCTGTAAGGTTGGTTTTAACCATGTTGTAGGTTCCAGGCGTGCTGGTAGTATAGGTATTAGAATTAGCCAAAGGAATAAGGTTACCATCTACATACCACTGGCTGGTTCCGCCCGAAGTGCCGGTAAGCGTAACACTGCCACCCGGGCATATTCCGTTGAACCCGCTAATGGTAACCACCGGAACTGCATTAACTCTAACGGCTTTGCTCCAGAAAGTATCCGGGGCACAACCACCATAATCCAGCAATACATTTACGGTATAGTTGCCCGGGCCATTGTAGGTGTGCGTTCCGCTACCCGACTGAACAGTATCGCGCGAGCCATCGCCCCATGCATAAATTACTTTATAATCATTTACGCCGGCAGCTCCTATATTTATAGCTGTACCGTTGCAAACAGAATCATCTTCGATAGCAAAAGCCGGTGGCATAACCAGGCCTCTTAAATCATCTGGGTTAGAGCCAAACTGAGGCCCCCATTGACCAGATGTTTTTATTAAATTAAAAGAACTGCTTATGTTAGAGATAAGGAAAGTATCAGCACGCCAGTGCATGGCACCAAATGTTTCGCCATTTGTAGTACCGGTAATAGGAATATTAGTAGCTGTATAAGGGGCAGTGGCCAATACTTTTTCGAACACTACAGTGGTATTACCCGACCAGTGGTAAATCAAATCATCTACAGGATTATAGCATATTACCTCACCATCGGCCCCTGCACCCAGCGCTGCGGCCAGGGTTTTGTTGCCATTGGTTTTATCAATTTCGTAGAGTGTTTCAGGTACTGTGGCACCGTTGCCGGTTACACCAAACAGCTGACCATCTTTACGGAAGGTGATTGACGAAAAATTATCGCCCAGGTTACCTACCTGTGTGCATACACCTGTAGGCAGGTCGATGGTGCAAAGCACCCTGCCGGTTACACCGCTTACTTTACAAATAATATACGTTTTAAACTCACACGGGTCGAAAGCCATACCATTCATACCCGTGATAGTAAAGCCCGGAAGCGTGGGCCCTATACGGTCCTCTATCTGAAAAGTAACAGGGTCTAAAGACCACAAAGAATCCTGGAAAGGGCTTGCTCCCCAAATCTTTGTTTCAGGGGGATAAGTTTGGCCAAAAGCGGAAACGGACATCCACAGGGCCAAACATAACGATGTTAAAAGGGTAAAGATTTTTTTCATAACTGTGCTTTTAAGTAAAGAGAATATTGCCGAGCCTAAAAATAAGCTTTTATAACTACGGGTGATACCTGCCAGTCGGATATAAATAATGTCTTATCAACAGTGTCAGTACAGGTACTATCTCCTGCTTCTATCTTATCAGCGTAAGGTTGCCCTTCTTCTCCAATAGTTTGCCGTTGCGGTCGCGGGCGGTGATGTAGTAAACAAAGGTACCTACCTGCTGCATAGCACCTTTGTAGGTACCATCCCAGCCACTGGTGCTAAGTTCGCTAAGGTCGCGCGAGTTGTAAACTACCTCGCCCCACCGGTTGTAAATACGTATTTCGTATTGCTCTATATTTTTACCAAATACTATAAAGCGGTCGTTATTGCCATCATTGCCCGGTGTAAATGCCTGTGGAACTTTCAGGTAGCTTTCGCAGGCACCTATATCAATTTTTACAGTATCGCTTACAGTGCAGCCGCTATCGGTAGCTATTAATATATATTCTACACCGGTAGCATTATTAAACTGCGGGTTTAGGATAGTAACATCGCTAAGGCCAGTGGCTGGTGTCCATTGCACGTTAGATGTAGAAGCAGTGGCCTGCAGCATTACCGTTTCGCCATCGCAAAGGCTGGTATCTGCACCTGCATTTACACTGATGCTAATCACATTAATAAACATTGAATCTATACTACTGCAGCCAATAGCATCGGTGCCACGCAAATAGTAACGGGCAGGCTGATTATTGTTCCATACCGGGTTTGGTACATCGGTAGCGCTAAGCCCATCGGCAGGTGTCCATTCTATAGTTGGGGCGGTAGTTACACCCTGCATTACATAATTGCTGCCGGCACATATCAATGTGTCGGGGCCGGCATCTACTACCGGTACCGGGTTTACGGTGAGCGCTACGGTATCGCGGTTTTTACATCCGCTGGTATCGGCTACCTGCAGGTAGAACAGGGCGTCCTGCGTGGCAGGGAAACGGATTACAGGAGTAGTGTCGCCGGTGTTCCAGTAATACGATAAGCCAGCCTTGGTAGAATAGTAAATGCGGATATTGACAACACGCGGGCCAATGAAGGCACCAAACGGATAATTGTTGGCTGTGCCCTGCACAAAATCTATAATGCCATCGCTTTTATAAACAGTGCCTGCCACATTGTTGCCGGGGCTGTAGGCCTGGTTTACCACCGGTGCCGTATTGGTAGTGGTTACATAAAAAGCAAAGGTATCGCCATTGGCAATGGCCTGATTAACCTGCACAGGTATAACTGTAAACTGCCCAACCGGGGATGGCTGGAAGTTATTATACGCCCCCAACTGGTTCCAGCTAAACTGGCTCTGCTCGAAGGTGCGGTAGCTACCGCTCTTACCATAAATCTCCGCCTTGATAGGCTGAGCTGTAGAGTATTTAACCGCAAACGAATCGATGATTACATCGCCGTGGGCAATGATATTGAACATGGCACCGGGCCTGCCCAAAGAAGCTGTAGCGGTATCAGATGTTGTAAAAAGTTTATCGAGGTCGCCAGAGGTAGCCCTTAACTCTACAGTGTCGCCCGCACAGGCTTGCTTATCGTCGCCGGCGTTTACATTGAAGAGGGTAACCACGTTTACATTATAAGTGCCGCTATCGCCGCCACAATCGTTTAGTGAGAAGTTTCGCAGCGTGAAGGTGCCCAGTGAATCGAAGATTACGGTAGTCTGACTGTTGGCTTCATCCAATATAGAAACCCCATCGGGTGCATCCCAGTTGTAATAGGTTTCGGCCAGGTAGCCTACGTTATAAGTAACCGTATCGCCCAGGCACACCTGTATAGGGCCCGAGATAGTGGGCACTGGTTTGGTAATTAAGGTAAGGCGACCGGCTGCCGAATAAGGGCCAAAACAGCCGAAATTCTTTTCGCGCACATAAAAGATGTAGGTACCCGGATTAGGCGGTGCCGTTGAAAAATCTACCAGCAAGGGATTATATTCCCATATAAACGGGTTACCGTTGTTAAGAATATTAGAAGCCCACTCATAATCTGATGGTGGATGATTAAAAGGGTCGATAGTAAGCCCCACGAGTAAATCATTGCACTCTACGGTATCATCCAGTAAAATATCGGGTGCTGTGGTATCGGGAGCACCAATGGTTACACGTATTACGCTACCGGTTTGCCCCCAGGGCTGATTGCTGCAACTGCTTACTATGCGCATATAATAAGCACCCGGCGCTACGGGTAACGAGTCGCGCACCGATGGCATACATAACTGGAAATTTCCTCCTACGCTATCGTGGTAAACACCGAGGCCACCGCTGTTTTCCAGACCAAAGGTCATCATGCTGCGCAGCTCTATAGTCCATTTATTGCAGGTATCGTAGCTGGCATCACTATTCCACTCATTAGGTTTTATGTTAAGTGTTTGACATAATGGATGCGGGCCCGACTGGATACAGAAGCTAAGGTCGGTGTGGTTGTTGGTTAGCTCATCGCACTGCGTTAAGCAGAAAGGCCCGATAACAGTACCAATAACTGCCGGCAGCG
Organism: Chitinophagales bacterium; assembly: GCA_035299425.1. Lineage (GTDB taxonomy): Bacteria > Bacteroidota > Bacteroidia > Chitinophagales > LD1 > Bog-950. The sequence continues at coordinate 36,401 of DATGWP010000024.1, forward strand.
TAGATACTACGCGGATATAGTAACCGCAGCCCGGTGGCACGTTGGCCGGTATAAGGCCGCTGATAGTGCCGGGAGGACCGGGATAGGCCTGATCGGATGATAGCGTACCCAACTGATAGGGCGATGCAAAACTGCCATTGCTATCTGATAGTTGCGCGCGGTATACGTTAACCGGTGTGCCGGGGCCAAATACGCCAATGGAGTTAAACTTCACATCTATTACGCTCAGCAGGCAGGTAGTATCGGCATCATTCATTACCGGTGCGCCCACCGTGGTAATAGTCTCCGGGCAATCTACAATTGTGAAACAGGCGCTGGCTGTGCCCACAATCTGGGGGTCGGGGCTAAGACGGTTAATGCGCACTTTAAAACAAGTACCCGCTACATTATCGGGCACCTGAAAACCAATAAAGCCATTTGTATCTGGTGCGAAAACAGTAAACACACCACCATTGAACGGTGTGCCGAAGTTACCATTGGCATCGCTCATTTCTATACGGTAAGTGCCATCGCACAAAGGCTGGCTTAGCGAATAGCCTATGGTTAAAAAATTATCCTGGCAAACCGTAGTAGGTATCAGCAGGTTTATAGAAACCGAAGCGGGGTTGTTAGGGTTGCTGTTAAACGTGCCCACGGCTATAATGTCATCTATACCAAACGATATATTGCTGGTGCCACCGTTGCCGCCATTAACCCACCTAAAGCCCATTTGCAGGTTCTGCACATTATCGAATGCAGGGTCCTGTATCACTTCATACTTCCATTTCGATTGGCCCGAGTATTCGGCCTGGCCGGTTTTAATCCAAGGGCCGCCATCTATGCGGTAATAAACTTCGCCATAGGCATTAGAAGGCACGCCCTCGCATATCCAGAAGAAAGTAAAGATAACGTTGCTCATGCCCAGCGTGCAAAATGAATTGCCCAAAAAAGTAAACCTATCGCTGGCAGTGTTGGTGTTCCAGTTGCAGTTGGATACACCGTTAGAGCCTGCAGCCACAGAATCGTGTATGTGCAGATATTTAGAAAACGGCGCACCGTTTATATTGCCACTGACTACACTATCCTGCCGAGGTGTGGCCGGATATAGCGGCGCACCATCATAGGCATTATTTACTATCCAACTGTTGTTGCCGGTATTGGTACCCACACCACCTGCATTGAAGTTGAATGAATTGGATGGGCCATCAAAGCCCTCGGTAAGCAGCAAAATTTGCTGCTGGGCGTGGGTGGCAGAGAAAAGAAAAGCGCTAAGTAGTAGTAGGTGTATTTTTTTCACTAGGCTATGCATGCTTTAAACAAAATGGGTAGTATTTATTCGTTCTCGTTTATCAGTTTGCCGTCTAACTCGCCTATAACTTTAAACTCGGTTCTTCTGTTTAGCTGGTGGCAGGCACAATCGCCACTTTGGTCTTGCGGACAGTCGGCGTACTTGGTGCAATCGTCGAGCGTTTTTGTTTCGCCATAGCCCTTGGCAGTAATACGCGCCTTAGGTATGCCTTTCTCGTTTATCAGGTAGTTAACGCAACTTTCGGCGCGCTTTTGGCTCAGGCTGCGATTGTACTCATCGCTACCGCGCACATCGGTGTGCGAGCTTAGCTCGATGATGATTGTAGGGTTCTCAACCAGGATATTGTAAAGTGTATCCAGCGTTTTTTTAGAATCTGCGCGCAGGTCCGACTTATCGAAATCGTAATAGATATTGTTGAGGCGGTAGGCTTTATCCTTCTCAAACTTCTTCATATAAATATCTATTACCTGTGTATCGCTTTTGCTGATACCGGTTGTAGCAAACACCTGAGAAGCCGCAAAGTAACCGGTTTGTGATGCAGATACTTTGTAAAACTTTTCGGGCTTAAGGTTGAAGAAGTATGGGGTTTCTCCGCGCGAAGAATCGTTGGCAATAATCAAATCTCCTTCGGTAGTATTTTCGCTGCGTAACGATAGGTTAACGGCTGCACCGCTGATAGGCTGGCCGGTAGCTTCATCTATTACACGGCCTTTAACCGCCAGGAAAAAGCGGCGGTCGTATTTGTAGCTAAAAATATCGTAACAGCAAGTAGTACCCCGCACTGAAAAAATACCGGGACGGTTAGATACCAGGTAACCTTCTTCGCTGTTTTTGGCATAACGGAAGTAGTTATCATCGCAAGCGCTGTTGAACGGCGCACCTAAGTTTTCGGCTGTGTTGTTGAACTTTCCGCTGGCATCTGCCTGCGATTTAAAAATATCGGTGCCACCCATATTGATAAACCCATTGCTGCTATAGTACAGCGTATTGGTTTTAGAATCGAAAAACGGAGTCAGCTCATCGCGGTCGCTGTTTACTTTAATGCCGGGGTTACGTGGCGCACCAAACTCTCCTGTCTTTTTATTCACCTGGCTTATCCATATATCAAAGCCACCTTTGCCACCTTCGCGGTTAGAAACAAAATACAGCGTTTCAATGCCGTTTGTTTTGGCATAATACGGCTGTGTATTGCTGGATTTAGGTGCATTAATTTCAGGGCCCAGCGCTTTGCCTTTGCTCCACTCCAGATCTTTCATCTCGCTCATGTATATCTGGCATACCGGTGTAAGCAAGCCATCGCAAATAGTATAGAACATCTTGTTGCCATCTTCGCTAAACGATGGGTTAGAGATGTGCTTGCCTTCTTCGTCGAATGTTTTAACCTGTGTTTTAGCGCTGTAGGTTTCGCCGCTAACGTTAGCTGTAAACAGTTTTACCTGTGCATCAGCTTTGTTGCTATCAGCCCTATCGGGGCGCATGGATAATACGGTATCGCTGTTGATGCTGGCAAAGTAGAGCACATCGTTACGCAGAGCTGGCGCCATATCGGCGTAGTTGCTGTTTACCTCTTTACCTATGTGGTGGATTTTTACAAATGGGTCTGGCTTGGCTTCTTTAATAGCGAAGTTGCAGCCATCGCTTTCTATGCGTGCCCACTTCTTCATTTTTACGGCATCGGCCTCTTTATATATTTTAATAAAGCGCTTGAACATAGGTATAGCCTCGCTGTACTTGCCCTGCATTTTGGTAGTAAGCGCAGCAAAGTATAAGGCGCGGGTGTTGCTTACTGAGTCAGCATCGTAACAACGCTGAAAGTAAGTGGCTGCATTTTCGTAATCGCGGGCCAAGAAATAGGTTTGCGCCAGGTTAAAAAGAATGGACTTCTCTTCAGGTGAGTTCTCCAGTATTTTCAAATACAAATCGGTAGCAGCAAATATGCTCCCCTCGTTAAAAGCAGCATCGGCCTGCTTCATGTATTTTTTCTTGTTGTATTTGCCTGCACCATCAGCAGCACCGGCTACATTGGCCATGCATAGCATACAGGCCATAGCCACCAATGTATAAGCGGCCTTACTGCTAAATGTGCTCGAAATTAATTGGTATATATTTTTCATTCTTGGGTTCTGGGGCAATTGGGTTATCTAATTCAAAACCTACATCATAGGGCAAGGCACCAATATTGGGGTGCTTAGGTTGCTTCGCTTAAAGCAGCCCTGGTAAATAATGGCTAACTCAAAACCACCGCGGCTACCGGTAGCCCCTTTCAGGCTGCTGGTATTAATATCGTAAGCAAACAAAAATTTGGTATTGAACACCTGCACACCGGCGTTTATTACAGCGGCATCGGTGCCTGTAATGCGGTACCAGCCACCTATGCTTGGCACCACCAATGTCTTCGCTGTTTGAATATGGTATTCGAAACCGGTACCCACGTTGGCCTCCATAGCCTTGTTTTGATACTGGAATATAAAGTTAGGGGTGATGTAAAAATTCTTTACCGGACGGATGCGCAGGCCCTCGTGTACTGTAAAGCGCATAGGCAGCTTTACGCTCTTATCGCCCAGGAAAGTTTCTTTGGGCTGCACTAAGTGATACACTGTGAAGCCAGTCATCATACCAATTACATCGTTAAAAGCGCTTTGGTGCAACAGGCCCGCCTGCATATCGAAATAACCTTTAGGCTTTACAAAGTTTTCGCCGTTGTTCTGGTTCAGGTTAAAATCCTGCATACCATTATCGAATTGCGCAGGGAAAGCCAATTGCTGCCATTGCAGGCTTTTAACGGTATAGCCCAGCTGAATACCCAGGCCCAGAAAGTGGCGGTGGCTTTTGCCCAGCCCCTTATGAAAGGCGGCCGAAAGCATGGCACTGCTCATGGTTAATTTGCTATCGCCGCTTTTGTCGCCTACAAACATAGCGCCTACTCCAAAAATATCGTTGGGCAGCTTGTTCTGCAGCAGCTTCATATCGAAGGATGCCGAGTAGGTGTTAAAGGGTGTAGATATGCTTCGCCACTGGTTGCGGTATATGCCGGCTGCCCTATAGCTACAATCTGTAACACCGGTTAGCGCCGGGTTAAGGTTTAGGGGGCTGGCATAAAACATACTAAAGTGGATATCCTGGGCGCTTAACCGCATGGTAGCACTAACAACGGTAAAGGCAATAAATAGACGTATAAGTATCTTCAATCGGTAGGTTTTAATAATTGCATTAAAAATAGGAAAAATCATCACGCCAAGGAAAGTGAAAAGGATTTATTTATTTTCGGGTTACAAATTTACGTTCAGCATATGAAGACTATCCTTTTGTTTTTTGCCATGGCAGCCATCCTGTTTTCGGTTAACTCGTGCAAAAACTGCACTGTATGCCACAACTACCCTGCTGCCGATGTAGAGTTATGCAAAAAGGATTTTGCCAGCGATGATTCGTATAACTCTGCCTTCCGCTCGTATGAGGGCATGGGGTATGAGTGTGATTAAAGGCCGGCCCTTAAATCCCGACCACCTCGTCTCGCTTCGCGAGCCACTCCTCCTTAAATGCCGCCGTGTTGCGGCGAAGGAGGAGAGTTTAACAGCCCCAACGCAGTAACAGCCAATACAAAATGTGTTTGCCACATGGGCACAAAGAAGGGCGGAATACAGCCTATGCAGCTGCAGAAAAAAACACACTTTTTTGCGAAGCGCAAAATGTGTCAACCCAAAACACAATTAACCAGCTGATTATCAGGAAAGTAAAATTTTAGGTGTCAACCCAAAACTTGAGAATGTGTCAACCTGGGTGTTTTGGGATTACATTTTTTATATTAAAATAAATAATAATTTATTGAATGTAAAAGTATAGTACTCTATTGCTATCCTCTTTTAGTATACCCACTCTATAACTTAATGAGCTTTTGGGTGAAGATGTTGCCATTAGCCGAAACACGGATGGTATATACTCCAGCCGCAACAGTTATGCTTATTTCTGACCTGGCCGTAGTTACTTGTAAATGGTATACTAACCGGCCTGTTGCATCAAATATTTCTGCAATCATACCCGGAATAAAATTTCCAACTTCCAAAGTCCAGTTACCGTTTTGCAAGGGATTGGGATATACAAGCACTTTCTGATCTGAAAGAACAGCGAGTCCATTGTACAGAAACTGAACTGATGGAGATGTACCTGTGCAGCCATCGGCGTTGGTTACCTCTACAGAATAATTGCCGGATTGAATTGGCGCATAGGTTGCAGATGTAGCACCAGGTATAGCCTGTGTTCCGACATACCATTGATAAGAAGCGCCCGGGCCTGCCTGCAACACCGCTCCGTTTACTGCTACGACCGGTGCCGGAATTGACGATTGGATAATCACCAGTTCGTTAGAGGCAAAAGAGCAACTGGCCTCATCGGTTACAGTAACCAAATAAGAGCCGGGAGTAGAAACTGAAATGCACTGCAAACTTTCGGTATTGCTCCACAAATAACTGCTGTACCCTCCCGGAGCGCATATTACAGCAGTATCGCTGCCACACAATACATTTCTATCTGTTACAATTGTTGGACCGCCCATTCTAAATGGATTGAGTAAAATTACGGTATCGTAAACGCAGCCCATGGAATCAACAGCGCGGAAAGAATACACTCCCCCGGCCAGCGAACCAATTTGCGAATTGTTGCTGAAGATTACACTATCACGCATCCACACTATATCTACCGGTTGGGCAGCCGTAATGCCGGTAACTTCTATACTACCATTGTTTAGCCCACAAGTAGGCTGTACTATAGCAAATGAGGCAGATACCGGTAGGCTTTGCTGCACATTAACCGATTGGGTTGCAGAACAAATACTATCGCTTACTGTAACGGAGTATATACCCGGCGATAGATTGGTGATATTATCCCCGGTGGTGCCGTTGCTCCATATATACGTATAACTGCCGGCGCCTGCAACCATTGCCGTAACAGAACCATTATTGTAACCACAGGTAGTATTATGGGCTACTAAAACAAGCGGTAACACTGCTGATTCTACCACCTGTGTGGATGCAGTGGCCGAACACCCGGCGCCCTGACTGACAGTAACGGAATAATTGCCCCCCGGAAGATTAGCTATGGTAGCACCTGATGAATTGTTGCTCCATACATACGTATAGTTACCAGGCACCACCGGCGTAGCCGTTACGGTACCATTATTTTGCCCGCAATACGCATTAGTAGAAATTAATTCTACGTTAAATGAGTTAGTATCGCCCACAACTATAGTAGCCACAGCAGGGCATGCTGCCGCATCGGACTCTATCAAGCTTACACTATCTATAGCAAAACCTGGGTCGGTGCCCTGACCATCGTTATTATTAACCCAACGGAATGCAAATCTGAAATTCGATTTATCCTGAAAGGCTGAAGGTATATTTACAGTAGCATAGGAGCAGGCCTGCACATTGCTGTACTTTGTTGGCATATCTAACCATGTAAGGCCGCTATCGGCACTAAAACGAACCAGGCCATAATCGGATACACCATCTCCGCCCACCTGATACTTAAACTTCAATGCAAGATGATCTCTACCCACCGTAGAAATAGGGGGAGAAATAGCGCAAACATCTGTAGTAGCTTCGCCTAATATGGGATTAGGAATTGGGGAGCCCTGATTATAGGTACATTCGGCCTCACCCAGACATGCAAAAGAAGCAGGGTTACAAGTTATATGCAGGTAGTTGCCGGCATTACAGTTGCAATCTGTGTTATTATTAATTGTCCACAGATTAGGTGTTGCGCTATTGTTACCCGGCCCATTGGCAAAAGTCCATCCATTGGTAATGCTATTAAAATTTTCAGTATAAAAAATAAAATCGGCTAAAGCAGCAGGGGTTACCGTAACTGTATAGCTACCTGGCGCAAGGCCTGCAATAGTAGAAGTTGTTTGCCCATTACTCCATAAATACGCATTGGCACCACCGTTTGCCATAGCCGTGGCTGTGCCATTGTTATTGCCACAAAATGCCGGCGTAGAATTAAAAACAAAAGATATATCAGCCGGTGCACCTTCTATTACTGCACTATCAATAGAACTACAATTGCCCGGGCCCGTAACAGTAACATAATAAGTACCTACAGGCACATTACTAATTGCCGACGACCAGCTATTGTTACTCCAGTGATACGTAAAAGGGCCAGTGCTATTGTCTACGGTAACAAAAGCATCGCCACCATGGCAGTTGTTGGTGGTGGTTACGGTAACAACCGGAGGCGTATAATCACCAACCTGGGCTACAGCAGTAGCTGAACAGCTTAGCCCATCTGTAACTGTTACCGTGTAACTACCCGCAGATAAGAAGTAAATTGAAGAATACTGTCCGCCATTTGACCATGAATATTGAAAAGGCCCATTGCAACTTGCGACCTGCACCGTAGCAGCCCCATTACTTACATTACAATTGGTATTAGTAGTCAGAACATTTAAAGACATAGCGCACTCGTTTGGAGCTGCCGGAGAAATCTCCACATCATCTATATAATAATAGATATACGGATTTACGAAAGCCGGACCACAATGATGGGGGCATACGGTAGTACTGGTATCGTTTTTAAAATTACCTATTATAAAATATTGTTCGCCGCCAGTAGCCGTATACAACCACTTCAACTCGACCCAATTGGTGGTATCCATTATACACGGACCGCAATAGCTTAACTGCGGTGTTACATTAATTATGGGCTGGCCCGCGCAACCATCGCGCATATAAAGTGTATTAGAAAAATAAACACCGATATCATCGCTGCCAGCCATTATATCTTCTGGCAGGCTTACATAAAACCGGACTATATATGACTGACCGGCTACCAAAGGAGAGGATGTGTGGCCCTGTATATATTCCCTGTAATTATCGTTTGCCAGGTTACAGGATGATTGCCCTTCTGCCAGGATAATGCCTGCATGATTTGTACCGGTACGCGAAGGTTGATAGCCAAGCAGAGCATTAGGGCTGTTAGCGCCCCCATTAAGCGGAGAACAGGTAGCATAAATGTCGGTAGTAGTGCAGCTGTTTGATCCGCTATTGCCAGTAGACCAGTCCACCACGAGCGGAAACTCGCTTATGCCACCCGGACATGCGGTTACAACTTCGAAGGATGGGTTAAGAACGAGATTTTGAGATCTGGCGCTAAATGCTGCTAAACAGCAACACCACAGCAGGATAATGTGCCGGGTTTTTTTCATAGTGTTCAGGTTATAGGTAACACTAATATATAAAAAGGTTCTGGATTTGACCTAAAACAAAAAAAGAGCAACCCCTTTCGAGATTGCTCTTTATATTTTTTAAGGCCGCCGGCGTGAGCCAACGACCTGAAAGTTAATACTAGTAACGGTAAGCCTCTGGCTTGTAAGGGCCGGTCTTTTTAACGCCGATGTAGTTGGCTTGCTTGTCGTTCAGTTCTTCTAATTCCACACCAATTTTCTCAAGGTGTAGTTTAGCTACCATTTCGTCCAGGTGCTTAGGCAAAGTGTAAACGCGGTTTTCGTAGCGTTCTGCATGCTGCCATAATTCTAACTGGGCAAGTGTTTGGTTGGTGAACGAGTTGCTCATTACAAACGAAGGGTGGCCTGTTGCGCAACCTAAGTTAACCAAGCGGCCTTCGGCCAATACGATGATATCTTTACCATCTACAGTGTACTTATCTACCTGTGGCTTGATAACATCTTTGGTAGTGCCATAGTTAGCGTTTAACCATGCCATATCAATTTCGTTATCGAAGTGGCCAATGTTGCACACTACAGCGTTGTGTTTCATAGCACGGAAGTGCTTATCCTGTATAATATCGCAGTTACCGGTAGCAGTTACAATGATGTCAGCCTCGGCAATGGCAGTGTCCATTTTCTTAACTTCGTAGCCTTCCATAGCTGCCTGAAGTGCGCAGATAGGGTCGATTTCGGTTACAATAACACGCACACCTGCGTTGCTTAATGAATCGGCAGAACCTTTACCTACATCGCCAAAACCAGCTACAACAGCTACTTTACCGGCCATCATAAGGTCAGTTGCACGACGGATAGCATCTACTAAGCTTTCGCGGCAGCCGTACTTGTTATCAAACTTAGATTTGGTAACAGAGTCGTTGATGTTGATAGCAGGCAATAAAAGCGAGCCATTCTTTTCTCTCTCATATAAACGGTGAACACCGGTAGTAGTCTCTTCAGAGATACCACGGATGCCTTGTACCAACTCAGGGTATTTATCAAATACCATGTTGGTAAGGTCGCCACCATCATCTAATATCATGTTCAAAGCCTTGCCGCCTTCGAAAGCGAAAAGAGTTTGCTCGATACACCAGTTAAATTCTTCCTCGTTCATACCTTTCCAGGCAAACACAGGGAAACCTGCAGCAGCAATAGCAGCAGCAGCCTGATCTTGTGTAGAGAAGATATTGCATGAACTCCAGGTAACTTCTGCACCCAGTTCGGCAAGTGTTTCAATCAAAACAGCTGTTTGAATGGTCATGTGCAGACAGCCGGCAATACGAGCACCTTTCAGGGGCTTCTCTTTACCATGCTTGGCGCGCAGGGCCATTAATCCCGGCATTTCGGCCTCAGCCAATTTAATTTCTTTACGGCCCCACTCTGCAAGGCTCATATCTTTTACTTTGTAGTTCACCTTTGTTTCGGTTGATGTATTTGACATAGTTTAATTTTAGAAGGCGCAAATTTACTAAAAAACAGGACAATTTATGTGGTTTATTAAGCGGATTAGTTAATAAGTGTGTGGGTTAACAATCGGCTGCATATACCCTTGTAAAACAATGATTTGGGAAATTTGTTCGATAAAGCTGATAAAAAAAGCCGTTTCTTTCGAAACGGCTCTTACAATTAAATTTGAATTAACGACTAGTCCCAAGTACCACCACTTGCAGTGCAAGCAGCCTTAAGGGCGTCAAGCTGCGTAGAAGAGTAATCATCTGAGCAGTACTCAGACTTAGTACCGCTAACAGTACAGGTGTTACAGCCTTTTTTACATGACGAAACTGAAGTAGAAAGGGCTGCAAGAGCCAAAACAGAGAACAATAACTTTTTCATAGTCAAATTGGGGTTTAAATGAAATAATAAAATAAATATATGGCTTTATATTTAACTGCAAAATTTTCGCGCATATTTTTTTATTTACCCAATCAACTAATTATCAACACGTAAACTTACTTCTCGCCCGGTAATGAGAGTACAGATATATACTTAAAAAGAAGTAAGATATGAGCTAATTTGGGCAATAAAAAGGAGAATTACGCAAAATAATATATGGTTTATTGCCTCTTCTTTTCAGCAATCCAGCTATTTATTAACTCCTCTAAAGTGGTAAGCGACACGGCACCATTGGTAAGCACTACATCGTGAAACTGGCGGATGTCAAACTTATCGCCCAGTTCTTTTTTAGCATGTGCACGCAGGTCTAGTATTTTCATCATGCCCACTTTGTAGCCTGTGGCCTGGCCGGGCCATAAAAAGTAGCGCTCAATCTCTTTTTCTATATCGCCTTTGGCATTGGCTGTGTTTTGCAAAAAGTATTCGATAGCCTGCTCGCGGGTCCAATGCTTGGTATGTATACCGGCATCTACCACCAGGCGCGCTGCGCGGAAAATTTCCATGCTCAGGCGCCCGAAATCAGAATAAGGGTCTTCATACTTACCTGCTTCCTTACCCAGCTTTTCGGCATACAGGGCCCAGCCTTCTATATATGAGGTAAAGAACTCGTGCTTGCGAAACTCCGGCAGCCCCTTTAACTCCTGCGCAATAGCAATTTGCATGTGGTGGCCCGGTATAGCCTCGTGGTAGGTAAGGGCCTCCATCTGGTATTTGGGCTCATCGTCCATATTGTAGCAGTTTACATAATAGCGGGCAGGGCGCGAGCCATCTTCTGCAGCATCTTCGTAGAAAGCACCACCGGCGCTTTTGGCACGGAAGGCCTCTACCTCTTTAACCACCAACTCTGCTTTGGGCAAGGTGGCAAAAAGCTGTGGCAACAGCACCCGCATGGTATCTATATACTTATTGGCATCGGCCAGTACTTCTTTTCTACCGGTAGCATCGTTGGTGTATTTAAAGCGCTTATCGGTGCGCACGTATTCGAAAAACTGCTGCAGAGAATCGCTGCCAAAGTTTACCTGCTTCATTATCACGCGCATTTCATCCTGTATGCGGGCTACCTCTTTAAGCCCGGTTTGGTAAACATCTTCGGCGCTCATGTCAGTAGTGGTATGAAAACGCAATTGGGCATTGTAATAGTCACCGCCATTGGGCATGCTCCATGCACCCTTCTCGCCATTGGCTTTTGCTTTGGGTTCAATGGTTAACCAATAATCGAGCAGGCGCTGGTAGCTGCTTTTTACAGTAGTGCGGATAGTTTCGGCGGCTTGCGCTTTTAGCATGCCTTTTACCGAGCCATCTGTTTTAAGGGCATCTACCTTAGAAGAGAAATCGCTGAGTAACACATTGTTTTCATCGCTCTTATCACAGTTGGCTATAAAGGTTTTCAAATCTTCGGTTACATATTTAAAGGTAAAGTAGGGTGGAACAACACCTATTTCTTCGCTCTTTTTTAGGTTAACCAGTGTTTGGTCGAATACCTTATCTATCTTTTTCAACCGGCTTAGGTAAGCCTCGGCATCGGTAACCGAATCTACGCGGTGAACGTTTACCAGGAAAGCGGGCAGGTCGTTATGTATACCGCCCATTTGTGTAATTTCGAAACCATGGTGGCGCCATTTATTGCCCTCTTCCCAACGCTTAATGTCTTCTTCAAACATGCGCACGCTGAGCTTTGTCTGGGCATCTAAAGCATCCAGGTTGAAGTTCTTTTTAATAGAATCTATCACGGCTTTTGAAATGGCCAGTTCTTTATCGGCGTTCTCATCGCTGCGGTCGCTCCAGCTATCGTAATCGGTTTTAAGCCCCAGTGAAGAAGCCTGCTCGGGGTTGCGGGCAATGGCTTCGTCGTATTTAAGGTCGAAGAAATCGTTTACCTTTTTCGATTCGGCTGCTATTTCTTCGGCACTGTATGTTTTAGTCTGGTTTTTCATATTGCAGGATGCTAATAGAATAAGAAGATATATGGGAAAGTGTTTCATGTGTGTTAATGTGTTGTTGCTTTAATATCAAGGTTATACCGATGCTACGCCTTTAATTTTGCAAAGCCAGCTAAGGTGGCCGGCGTGCATACCCTCGTGGCGAATGCAGTGCTGAACCATCATGCGGTTGGTTTTAACGCCGCCGAAACCAAAACCAAAGGCATTCTCCTCTCCCATCTTTTCATCGGTAAGGCTAAGCAGGTGTGCGTGTGCATTTTCGTGACCCTGCTTTAGTAAATCGAGCAGGTATTTCATATCCGGCTTATCTTCGTGCAGGTTACCGGCAGAGCCTAATTTATAGTTATCCAGCCAGGGCAAATCGAAGCCCTTGCCACCGGTAGCTTTTACAATTAAAAAATCTTCGGCCCACACCAGGTGCGCTGCCAGCCATGCTGCCGAGTTAAGTTTTTGCCCGTTGGTTTCCCATTGCATATAGGGGTCGGCGTTTTTCAATAGACTGAAATACCACCTGGTAAGGTCGCGCACTTTTTGAAAAGTATCGGCCAGTAAAATTGCTTCGTTATTCATGGGCGTGTGTTTTGGCAAAACGAAGATGGAAATTTATAGCAGAACAAAAATGCGGGGCGGTTAATGGGGTGTTAATGAAAATACATGCAGCCAGGAATGCGCGAATAATGATTAAAGGCCCAACTACTACCAGCGGTTAAAACCACCGGCAATTTGATAAGCGGAATATTTGTTAAACACGGGCTAAAGCCCGCAAGACAAACTACATTGCACATTAGCTATTTTATACTCTACTTAGCACCCTAAAACCATAACACTATGTACGGAGAATTTTTAGATACTATAAATAACTGGCAGCCGGAAATTGAACTGACAGTTAAAGCCAGGTTTATACAGCGCGGTACCAATACCCCTGTAACCGGAGAGGAATACACGGCACGCTTATACGATAAAGATTTGTTCAGCGATGATGATTACCTGGGCCATGCGCAGCTGGATGCCAATGGTGAAGCGCATATACATTTTTTCCCTACCGACTTAACCAATCATGATTTGGGATTTGAAAGATTGCCTGATTTATACATCCTTCTTTTTAAAGACAACCTGGTTCACTTTCAAACCAAGGCATGGGATAATGTGGATTTTGAAAAACTTGCCAGGCTGGATAAAAGCGAAGGTCAGGTACTGGACTTTGGCACTTTCTTGATTGACAAATAGCAACCGTGTACGTGTATGAATATGCCACAGCTTATTGCCAGGCAGCTGCATGAGGTTTACTTTGGCGGCAACTGGACAACTACCAACCTGCGCGATAGTGTACAGGATGTAACCTGGCAGCAAGCCATGGCACAGGTAAATGGCTTAAATACTATTGCCACACTGGTTTACCATAGTACATACTTTGTAACCGCGTTGCTGGATGTGTTAAGCGATAAGCCGCTAACCGCCAGCGATAGGGAAAGTTTTATCCATCCGCCGATTGCGTGTGAAGAAGACTGGCAAAGCATATTAACTACCGCGTGGCTGCAAGCAGACAAAGTGGTAGAATTGCTAAAGCAATTGCCCGAAGAAAAGCTGGCTGAAAATTTTAGCGGCGATAAATACGGCACTTACTACCGCAACATTGCCGGTATTACCGAGCACCTGCATTATCACCTGGGGCAAATTGTGCTAATAAAAAAACTGCTTAGAGAGCAGGGTAAACTTTGACGGAAATTATGCCTCGTCTTTTGTGGTTTTTACCAGGCCTATGCCGGATATAAAAAACACGAGGCCCAATATACCATATACAAGTAGTGAGCGTATATCGCGCATGTTGCCACCGGTGCTGGTAAAAACTACAGCGGCGTAAATAAGCCCTGCAATACCAAGCAAGGTTAGTATAGCACCAAATATTCGTTTAATGTTCATAAATGTTAATTTAACATTCACTTGGCAATATACGTGCCGAAGGCCTGATTGCCGGAAATGGGGAAATGCTTATAGACAGCTATGCAGTAGCAGCTTCGGGCATATTGGCCAGGCGGTTGGCTCTTAGCTCTTCGGCATAGGTACTTTTGTTAAGGCAGGCCCGGCACCAGATAAGCAGGTTAAAATCCAGCAGGTAGTTAAAGTCTTCCTGCCTGCGCTCCTGGTTTACCTTTTCAAGCCATGGCAGCATGTCGGCCAGTAGCTCTTGTTTTTCGGCTTTGGGCAAACCATGCTGTAGTTTGCCCAGGTAAGAAATTACCTGTTTCAGATAATCGGAAACAATATTGTTCTTCTTCATAAAATACTGGGTGTTGTTCAGCGCACTTTCCATAAGCGAAAGATTGTTTTGCTCATAATGCACCAGGGCCACCAGCAACCGGGCATAAGCCGGCACGGCCATAAAGGATACGTTTTCGTGTGCAATGGTTTTTTCTAACCAGTGCAGGCATTTATCGCGGTCGCCGACCACGTAAAACAATATGCTGAGGTAAAAGCAGCTCATCATATTATTGTTGCCAATTAGTGGACTGTTGCAAACAAGCAAATTGCTTTCGGCATCCAGCACTTCGGCATACTCCATTTTGCGCAGCTGGCTTATTACGGTAAGGTACATCAGCTGGTTTTTGCTGTATAGCTTTTGGCGGTAAATTTCCAGTGCGGGGTCTTTAAAACGGGTATTTTGCAATACCTGCAGCTGATGTTCGGCTTCGTCCATCAGTTCCATATTAAGGGCTATAAGAATGATGTTGCTGATGTTGGCGAGATACTGGGAAGTAACTTTTGTATCCAGCTCTATCTCCTTAAACATCTCGTTGGTTAACTTAAGATACTTCAGCGCATCGTTATCATCGCTGATGATGCAGGAGTACAGGTAAAGGGCTGTGTAAATCTTGCCCTTGCTATGGTACCCCCAGTTAAGGCCTTCGGTGAAATAAGGATGGTTTTTAACGGCATCTGCTTTGGCCTTTATTTCGGGGGTTAATGTGCCTACACCAATTACTTCATCAAAAATTACCTTCATTTCGTAGGTCATCTCCTCCAGCACCAATCCCTTTTGTATCTGCTCGTTCACCTCTTTTACTTCCACCTTAATAGCCTTGATAGCTTCTACCGGGTACTTTGCTATGTGCCTTATCATCAGGCTCATTTTGGTGGCCTTAAACTGGTACTCCATAGAAATATTGTAGCACTGCTGCGCCTTGCGGATGCTATCGTTAATCAAATCCATAGCCTGATCATCCAGCCCCTTATCCATCAGGTTCTGTACGTCCAGCAGGTTTTCGGTCAGCTTATAGTTGGTATTGTTGGCCGTGTGGTAGCTACGCAGGCACCGCATAAGCTGGGCATACAGGTAATTTTTCTGCGCGCTCAGGTTGAATTTCTTATCCCCTTTGGCAAAGTACTTCTTAATAGGTTCCTCATTGTACTCATCTGCTTTATCCAGCAGGTCGAACAATTTGAGATAGTCGTTGCCGGTTGATTTTTCGCCATAGCGGGCAGCAAATTTTTTGAAATATCCCTTTTCGTTCTTATCCAGCGACTTTACAAGTAAAAAAAGATTGTCAATCATGGTTCGAGATTTATCACTTAAATGCTATAACCTATTGAATTTCAACACAAAACAAATATCGTCAATAACATTTTGTGCTCTTCAACTCCCTATTTAAAGGTAAATATTATTTTAAAATAATTAACACGTTATCACATATTTGATAGCGAAAAATTATCAACCATGAGAAAATTATTCCCCATACTATTTCTTTTGGCAGTGTGCTGCCTGCCGGTTTCACTGTTTGGCCAGAATGAAGTAACGGTTACAGCGCAGGTTACGCCACCCTACTCACCTTATCTGTCTACGTATGTTGACCAACCCAACAAGGTGATAGTAACCCTGATAAATACTACCAACCAAACGCAAAACCTGCGCCTGTGGATACGCATATCAGGCGACAACGGCATAAGTGTTACTACACAACAAAGCTGGAAACCAACTGAGGCTATTACCCTTAGCCCCACCGGTTCGCAGGGATTTATAAAAACACTGGATTTTACCAGCGAACAAACCCGCAGCTATTTTGATGAAGGCCATACCGACCTGGTAGGAATAACCAAAGCGCAGCTGATACAAAACCAGGCACTACCCGAAGGTAACTATACCATATGTGTACGCGCCTACGATTACAATACATCGCAGCCCCGCTCGATGGATGCCTGCAGCAGTTTTCCTATTTACTATATAGACCCACCGGTAGCTATGCAGCCCAACTGCGCTACTACCTTAACGGCCAGCACGCCGCAGTTTGTTCTATTCTCGTGGACTCCACCTGCCACAGCGCCCGGTAATATACAGTATGAGTTTACCCTGAAAGAAGTGCCTAACAACATGAACCCGAACGACATTATTAAGAACAATGTTTTTCCGGTAGTGTTTAATACCACGCAAACCGGTAACAATACGCTTGTATACAATGTAGCCCAACCGGCGCTTAACACCGGCAAAAAATATGTATGGCGGGTAAAGGCTGTAGACCCTAACAACAGCGTGCAGTTTAAAAACGGCGGCTACAGCGAGCCATGCTACTTCAATTACGAAGCGGCACAAACCGCCCCACGCACCGACACGGTGCCCCGACCTGAAACACCGGTGGCGGGTACTATTATTTTAAAAATACCAGCCAACAACTCTACTACCGATGCGGTGCTTTCGTCTAACACATCATCTGTAGCCGACCATTATAAATTTGAATGGAAACCGGCACCGGTGACCACTAATACGGGTGCTCCATTAACCTACACGTTGCGCATAGCGCATGTATCTGCCGGGCAATCGCCTGCGCAGGCACTTGGTATAGACTCTCAGGTAGTAACCAAAGCCGTACTTGGTACTGCGTATAACTACACCAAGCTATCTGACTTTGTGCCCGGCGAAACCTATGCCTGGGAAGTAAAATATGTGCAAAATGGTGTGGTGAAACACTATAGCGATAAGTGGACTTTTAAAGTAAAGAAGAATTATGGCAAGTATAAGGTGAGCGGCAAAATAGAATATTGCTACACCCTGCCTGCAGTAAGTAGCTGGAGTAGTTCCTCATCAAGTATTATAAGTGGAAGCATAGGCATACCCAATACGGCAGGTGGCCAGGTGGGTACTAGTGTAAACGGTGGGGCCTTAGCTATAAACAACAAGGGCACCCTGCCCTACAAGAATAGTATAGTAGCTTTTTATAAAGCTATATTGGTAAAAGAAGGGAATAACCCGGTAGTGGCCATGGATGGCACCGATTTAATAAAAGCCAGCCAGGCAAGCGGCGGAAGCCCGTATTTTCAGGATGCCGGCGAACTGGTAGGCATAGCTTTTACCGATGAAAACGGCCGCTTTGATTTTAGCACCGATGAAGTGCTGGGCAAAGTATATGAGGCCACCGCACAGGGTAAAACATATAATTACCATAAAGCTTTAAAAGTTACACTGGGCCCCCAGAGCAACCTGTATATAAACAACCCCGATGAATATGTAATACTGGAGGGTGGCACATCGGTAGAAAAGAATTTTTATGCGCGGGTAAAATCTTTTAAGCTAAAGGTTAAGTTTAAAGAGCTGCCTAAGAAAGATTATTACAACAAAACACAACCGGTAGACCCTTTATCGAAAAACATAACGCTGTATGTGCTGCGCGAAAAACGTTACCCCACTTATAACTTTCCGGTAAATGAAGGAACCAGTGATTTTGCAAATAACGAGGAACTGAACCTGTGTTTCTGGCCGGGGTGGTGTACCAAGTATGCCGTAGTAGCCAAAAAGAAAACCAAAACAAACATAACTACCACCTTTGAAGACCTGGTAGTAAATGACCCTAATAACCCGGCTAATGATAAACTGTATTTGTATGCTACAATAGATGGCAGAAGCGAAATGGTAATGTTGCCGCAGGAGTTTCGCAGCACCGATGGAACATCTAATACCTGCACACTCAACTTTAATGATTTTACTTTTCAGGCCAGCAGCGATTACGAAAAACAATACAACAGCGGTTGCCTTACCCGCAGCACTACTATAATTCCTAAAATGCTAATCAGCTCGCAGCTATCGGGCCGGTTAGTATCGCACTGGGCCATGCAGAAAAACCCAAACGATAAACAGAACGATAAAGCGGATAAGCCAATTGCCAATACCAAGGTAAAACTGATGGCCTATGTAACCAAAAAGCAGGCTGATGGTACCGAAAAAATGGTATCCTCATTTAAGCCCGAACTGATGGATGTAACCACTACCGATGAGAACGGCAACTTTAAATTTGATGTAAATATTTTCTCTGATTCATCTAACAAAAGTACACTGCTGGGTTCGTTCGGTTTTTGGGGTGGCGAGTACTACCGCGTGCTGCGTGTAGTGGTAGATAACCCCTACTACTTTAGCCCCGATAACAGTTTTGTAATAGATGGCGGCTACGAATACGAAGTAGGCACACTTAGCTGCAATGTGCGCGAGGCCCGCTTATCGGGCGTGCTGCGCGATGATGCCGCTACGCCAAAACCTATTGCCAACCAGCGTGTATACCTATGCCGCTGGGATGGATGGATAGATGACTATGTACCTGGCGACGAAGGACAAGCCAGCACAGTTACCGTACCCAAAATTTATGACAAAGACAATTACGAGTATCGCGTAATAGCTGAAACTACCACCGACGCCAATGGCAAGTTTAGCTTTAACCGCCTGGTAGGTGCAGGCAACTCGCTTACTACCGGTTATACCGACTGGCCTTACTTTGTGCATGTGCAGCCCGATGAGCTATCTACCAATAATTACATAACAGAGTATCCGAAGGATTACACGTTCAACGTAGGTATGGATGCTACCGGGTTTAAGCAGTTTAACTCCGAACAGTTTCCGGTGGCGCTAACCATGGCCGGCGATGTAACTGCTACAGCACTTAAGCCTACTATACGCGGGGTAGTGCATCCAAAATCAAACATGGGCTTTACTACGCTGGAAGGTGCCAAGGTTTACCTGCTACGATATACCGATGCAGAAGTGGACTGGACAAATACTATAATACCCGGACTAATGGATTGCTGCTTTGATGGCAACCAAAGCGATGCCTATGCTTACCTGGGGTTGGGTTATATACAAAGCAGCGCCAAATATAAATTGCACGCCACCCAAATTACGGGGCCCGATGGCAGGTTTGTGTTTAATGACCTACCTACAAAAAGTATCTGGGGCTCTAACTTCCACTACGTGGTATGGGTAGAGAAAAATGGTTTCTTAACTGAGGTGGTAAAAGTAGCGGGAGGTGCACCTTTACTAAAAGGCCAGCAGTTTCCGGTTTATATAGATCTGCGTTTACCGGTAGAAGTAAAGGTGAAAGTAAAAAGCTACGACAGCGACTTTGGCGTGCCATCTAAAATTATAGTGGGCAATGCCTATAGCTGGAGCCAGACACACGGTATAAATTGCCAGCTTAAAAACTACATGTACATATGCGATGAAGAAGCAACGATACTATGCCCTACAGGTAAAGTAAAGTTGTATGTATACCCCGAAAACCAGGATGCCTACCTGCCCGATTCATTTGAAGTAACTATAAAGCAAAGCAGCAACAACCTGGCACCGCTGGAGGTGCGCGAACGCATGCACGACATAGGTTTTATGATGTATGATAAAAACACGAATGCATTATTATCAAAACAGGGTGCCATACTAACTGAGGCTAACGTGAACGCTTTTAAAGGTGTATGCGTAACACAGGACCCGCAAAAACCAATTTTAAAAACAAACCATGCCCCCAACTGCCAGTTTAAAAGCAACGCTACCGATTTTAAATTTATTGCCTTTGGTTTTGATGCCACCGGTGTGCCTTATGTGCCTAAGCTGGTGAATGTGCACAGCAACCCGCAATACTACGAGGGCTGGTGCGATGTGAGTGTGCAGCTTGAGCGCGGGGGCACCTTTACCGGCACTGTTAAACTTGGTACTACACCAGTGGCCGGGGCCCGGGTGTATGTAGACCCTCAGTTTACCGGTGGTGTACCTATTGAAACCACTACCGATGCCAGTGGCAGCTACATGCTAAGCGGTGTGCCATTGAAAAAAGATGTGGTGATATATGCTGTAAAGCAAAATTACATAGGCGATAAAATTATCCTTTCATACACCAGCAGTTCGGGACAAAAGTATAAGCTATCGCCTGTAATGAACACCTACACCAAAAACTTTACTATTAAAGAGTGTAACCTGGATATTGCCACCATACTTGGTTTTAAAGTAGAGGCCACCGATATGGTGCTGCCACTAAATGGCAACATTAAACTTTCGGGGCGCTTTGTTAACCTGCCCGGCAACGAAGTGGTAAGTGGCACCGATAATTCTAACCTGACTTTTTCGAATATAGAGTTAAAGGCAGGCAGTACTAATGGGGCCAGTGGCAAACCAAAGGCGGTACCGGTTAGCTTACCTATATATACTAACAACATTGGCTTTCCGGTAAAGGTATACAGCACCCTTAGCGGTAATGTAATTGCATCGGGCTGGAGCGGTGTAGAAATAGCTGAGAAAACAGACATTATACCATCGGGCAACATGACCCAGGCACCTACTACCGTAACCATGGGGGTAATTAAAGGCAGCCTGCTGGTAAATGCTACCTCTTTTGCCGATGGAATAAAATTCAACAAATCATACATTGGTGCAAGGCCTAAGGGTGCAACCACATCGGTGTTTGATGCACTTAACTCCAATGGAGCTAAACCAGTGGGCACTATGGGCGGCTTTACGGTAGAAGATGTAAGCGGCAGTAACCTCAGGTTTAATTTATTTAACCGCTACCCTAATGCTGAAGCCGACAAAGCAACATCTACCCTGACCAGCGGCGATGTGCTTACACTGGATACCAAGCTGCATACCAACCTTAACAATGTAACGCCGAAAGATGTAGCCTTAGCGGTGGGCAAAGTTGTGTTTAAACCCAAAAGCTATACTGTGGATATTAACAGCACAAAGGCTATCAGCATACCGCTTGGTAACTGGAGTGTAAGCAGCAGCGACTGGATACTATCTAAAGCAGGTGGGCTTGTAATGAAAACCGGTAAGCTGAATACAGCGGTATCGGTACCGTTTAAAAACATGAGCCTGACTTATACCGACCTGATGTACGGCGAGTTTGAATTTAACGGCATGACACTGGGTGGCATAGTGCCACTTACTATCAAGTCAGATGCTACCCGTACCTTTGGTTTTGATAAAGGTACCATGGGAGGTACCTGGACATTTATAATATTACCGGGACAAAACAGCAGTTACTGTTCATCGTTTGGCAACCTGCCCGGCATGACCGGTAGTAACCAGTTCTATATACAAAGCATACGGTCGTTTAGCAAAACAGAACAGGCCAAGGTAGAACTAAAGAACGGAGCACCACCAATAGGAATATACGGCGTATCTACCTTTGCACCGGGAAGTATGGATGTGGGCGCTGATAACATTGCTATGATTGGCTCTATTGATTTTGGCATACCGGCACTGGCTTACAACAGTAATATGAAACTGATGTGGAAGAAAACATCATCGGGCACACAGCTGCAAATGCCGGAGGCCCCAACCTTTAGTTTAAAATCGAAAGGCATACAGTTTAACCATGCCTCAAGCGATGCATATACATTCAGCAATAACCTGTTTGTATTAAAGGGGGTGATGAAGGATGAAAAAACATCGCCAAACAATTACGCCTTTAATGTAGAGCTGCGCAAAACACCGGGCTCTATCAAAATACAAACCTTTGATGCCAACAACAAATTCCTGTACACCAGCGGTGGCAACCGTGGGTTAGAGAAAGTAAACGGCTCTATGAGTGTATCGGGTACCAACTGGAGCAACTTTGAATTTACCGGTGATATGTTTGGCATGGATGGAGGAATTAAAGAGAGTAACAAGAAAGTATCGATGACCATTAAGGGGGATATAGTAGCCAGCCCGGGGAATAAGATGGGTGTGACCGGTGTAGAAACCCCAATGGGCAATATGAATTTTGTTTACGATTTTCAGCAACAGGCCTTTGTTGGTTCATCGCACATAGGCTCGGACATAGGCGACCAACATGCCGAGATTGATATGGAACTAATGATAGGCAGCGGCAAGTACTACGTAGCCGGTTCGGGCGAAATGACCTTTCCGCCTGATTTCTGGATAAAGAAAGCGAGTGCAGCCTTCTTTGCCGGCAAGGTAAGCACCTTCCCTACCACCGTATCTTCTATGTTCGCTAACTTTACGTACGATCATTCTACACCGGCTTTCTTAACCGGCGCATATACCGGTGTGGCAGGTGCCTTTGGGGTTAAGATGCCGATACCAAAAGTGCCGCAGTTCTCCCTCAACTTCAAACCATTTATTAGTATGGGTATAGAGCATGAGATAAGCATCAATGCCATTACCTCGCTCAACTTTTCCGAAACACCTACACTGGCTTTAAATGCCAGCGCCTGCGCTTACTTAAAAGCGTATGCCGGCGCATCGGTAGGGGTGGGTTGTTTCCACCTGGAGGCTGCAGCCAAAGCAGGAGTACAGATAAGCGGTGAGTTTAATAAGAACGCAGCCAGCATAGCCGGTTCGGCCGAGTTGAAACTAAGCGGTAGCGGCGAGTTGGGTGTAGGCTGCTGCGATAGTGATTGCGACCATCCATTCTACTGCCCTTGTATTACCGGTGGTATAGGTGTATGCTTTAGCGGCGAAATACACGGCAACTACAGCACCGGTGGTGGACTTGACATAGGCAGTGATGGAGTAGGATGCAGCAGCGGCAGCTGTGGCAACCAAATGAAATGCAACTAATTATTAGGGAAAGGAAAAAACAAAGAAGATGAAAAGAGTAGCAATAATATTACTTGCCGTGTTTGCCACTTTGTTTAGCAACGCACAGAACAAAGCAGCCTTCGGTGGTATCAACGGCATCTACGTATTCAATCCGTTTGACCCGGCATCGCCCAAAAAGCCCAATGCCAAAGGCGCAGTGAAGTATAAACTGGATCGCCGCGAGACCGGTGGTACATGGCAAAGCGTGGGCACCTACAACTGCCCGGTAAGCGAAAGCGAGCTAACCAATAACTACCATAAAAACTACCGGTTTGTATTAGGCAAAGAGTTTACCAACCCCAATAACATACTACGGTTATGGCAGGAGTATAACAAAACCCCACGATGGGATTCGCTGGCCTTCTTTTTTTACGACCGGGCAGCAGCCCTTGCTATGTGCTACCAGTTTATAGATACCGTAGCACGCACCGGCGTAAGCTACGAGTACCAGATAAGCGAACTGGATAAGAGTGACAAAGTGCTAACCTCGCTAACCACCAATGCCGTATCGTATCCTAACAACAACGTATTTACTTCGGCGCCTAAATCATCGAGTGTTGAAGGAAGCCAGACACAGGCCTACATAGTATGGAACCAGGAGAATACATCGCGCCCGGTGTTTTACAGAATCTACCGTAAAAACGGAGTGCAGGGTGAATTTGAGTTTTTGCAAAATGCCAGCAATATATCGCGCGGTACTAACAGCGATAAATTTACACTTGAATACCGCGACCGCAGCGTGGGCGCTAACCAGATGTATTTTTACTATGCTGTGCCCTGCGATGGTTTTGGCAACACCGGTAAAGCATCGGATACCGTGCTGGTAAAAACATATGAGACAAAAGACATTTTAACGCCGCAATATTTCATTGCCGAAAAATTACCGGGCAAAAGGGGCGTACTGCTTAAATGGCGGCTGAACACCTCGCAAAGCGTAGCCGGTATAGAGGTTTTCCGCAGCGAGAACTATGATGGTACTTTTAGCAAAATAGGTGTAGCCTCCGAAAGCGATACCAGCTACAGCGACTTAACGGCAGCACCGGCCAAAATATATTACTACTACCTGCAAATGATTGACCGGTTTCAGCATACCAGTGTGCGCACGCCGCGTACCTCGGCATTATTTGAAGATACACGCGCACCGCGCGCACCGCGCTATTTAACAGCCGGCATGCAGGGCGATAAAGTAAAAATACAATGGACCACGGCCGATAAAGAGATTGCGGGTTACTATGTATACCGCTCGCTGGGCCACGATTCTGCATACACACTTATCTCTGATTTTATACCAGCCAAAGATTCGGTTACTACATATGTAGATGAGAGCAACGACCTGAAATCGGAGTATGGATACTCGTATGCAGTAACACAAGAGAACACCAGCCACGTAGCCAGTAAACAAAGCTACCCTGCATACCTGCCCAGCCAGATGAAGGCCAGCGAAGCCCCATTGGCCCTGCACCTGCAGGTGGGTGCCGGCAAACAAGGTGCTATGCTGTTTTGGGATAACATGCAAAACATGAATGGTGTGATAGGTTATATAGTGTATAAAAGAAAAAAAGGCGATGGAGAAATGAAACCGGTATCGGAAGGTATGCTTTCGGCCAGCCGTAATTTTTATGCCGATACGTTGCTTGAGTTAGGCAATGTATATGAGTATGCCGTGCAAACTATGATGGTGAGCGGCAACAACTCGGCCATGAGCGATGTGGTAAGCTATACCTACGGCGACCTTTCAGTAGTAATACCGGTGGGCCTTACTGCTGCCTACGGCGAAACCGGTGTAGAACTGAACTGGACAGAGGTAGACAAAAAGCGCGTGAAAGAAGTGCAGGTTTACCGCGCCGAACGCGGCGGATCAAGCGCGATGAAATTAGGAATCGTAGCTAATGATAAATCGCAATACATGGATATGACCACTACAGCAGGTAAGGCATACTACTATTACCTGGTAGCCATAGGTACCGATGGTACCGAGAGCGATAAAAGCGATGCCGTATTTGTAAACGCGGAATAAAAACCAGCCGGTAAAATTGCTAAGTGAGCGCATTAAAACGAGTGAATGATTAAAGGCAACGCAAAACTTTTATTGGTTATCCTGTTTACCTGCCTGCAGTGCTATGCACTTAGCGCGCAGGACCTGGGCAACATAAAGCAACAGAACCCTTTTGAGATTTCGGGCACGGCAAGCACCAGTGTGGGTTATTACAAAGCCAACTCCTTCAACAGCACGCGCAAGCCGTATGCCTACTCTATTATGCTGGCACCTACTATCTCCGTTTATGGTGTGCAGATACCGCTGAACTTTACATTTACCGAAGGTTCGAGAAGTGTAAGCAACCCCTTTGCGCAGTTTGGCATTAACCCATATTACAAATGGGTGAAGGGATACTTTGGCTGGACCAATATGAGCTGGAGCCCCACCACGCTAAACGGTAAAACATTTTTGGGCGCAGGTATAGAATTAAACCCATCGCTGTTTCGCTTTGGGGCGTTTTATGGCATAATGAACCCAGCCATAAAAGAAAACCTCCTGGGACCTAATGCGCAGCAACCTCAGTACAAACGCCGCGGCTGGGGCCTGAAACTGGGTGTGGGTAATGCCGATAATCATTTCGATTTTATATGGCTGCACAGCAAAGATGTAGTAGGCTCAATACCGGTGCCAAAGGATACTCTTAACCAGATAAACTATACCCCGCAGGAGAACGCCATATTTGGTATAAAGAGCCACCAGGCTATGTTTAAGAAGAAACTAACCTGGGATGTAGATGGCTCGGTAAGCGCAATTACCCGCAACTTGAACTCGGAGCTGCTGGACATAGGCACCGGTTTCGGTACTAAGTTTTTGAAGATAGCTATTCCTCCGCGCCTATCTACCAGCTATGCCTGGACGGTGCACAGCAACTTAACCTATAAAGCAGAAACGTACTCGCTGGGGTTTGATTATAACCGCATACAGCCCGAGTATGTAAGCCATGGGCTGGATTATATTTTGAACGACCAGCAAAAATTCAGCGGGGTGCAGACCTTTATGGCCAGCAAGAAGAAAATAAACGTAAGCTTTACCGAATTTTACCAGCACGATAACCTGAACAAACGCAAAGCGGTGAAAACACACCGTACCGGCCTGGGCATGAACATGGGGCTGAATGTAAACAAACATTTTGGTGCGGCTATCTCCTACAGCAACTATTTCACGTTTCAAACTAAAGGGTTGAAAGAACTTAAAGACTCTACCAAACTTTACCAACTACAACAAACGGCTGTGTTTGCCCCTTATTACTTAATAGCCAATGCCAAGATGGTACATAACATTATGCTATCGCTGGCATACTCAAGGCTGGATGATTTTAATAAAGTGACCTCGCAGTTTTCGAAAAACAGCACTATTAATGCAAATGTGGGTTACACACTCTCTGTAAACAAAATAGGTTTTACAACATCACCCTCTTTCAATGTGCTTTACTCGCAATCGCCGGCATTTACTTTGCTGAGTGTGGGGCCTACTATTGGATTTAGCAAAACAGTGCTGAAGGGCAAGATGGCACTAAGCACCAGCATTACTTTTATAGCATCGCGCCAAAACGCAGTATGGACTACCAAGACCATTACCAATACATTAGGGCTAAGCTACAGGGTTACCAAAAACCACGCCCTTAAGTTCAGCAACAACATACTCTACAATATGTTTGTGGCCAGCAGCACGTATGAGTTTAAAGGCGATATAACCTATACTTATACGTTTGGCTATATAGTTAAAAGCAAAACCGAGCAGCAGAAAAACTTCTAAAAGAAATTATCGCAACAGTTTCTTTACACAATACGAATTTTCGTTTTGCAGGCGTACTAAGTAAACTCCCTGCGGCAAGTGCGTAACATCTACCTGTGCACCACTTTCTACCGAAGGCTGCTTAAATACTTCACGGCCGTTTACATCTACCAGTTGCACATCCAGTTGATCAAAATCGCCGGTTACTTTAAATACACCGGTGGTAGGGTTAGGCATTATCTCTACATCCTCCAACAATAGCTTTGGCACACCGGTATAAGCTGCCGCGTTCAGGTTGATATTATCTATATAAAAAGCGTTGGTATAGTAGCTGGTATATTCTATACGGAACATAAAATTGCTTACCGCCTGCGCACCGGTGAGGTTAAAACTATATGTTTTCCATTGCAGCGAATCGGCAGGCACCCAGTTAGAGTCAGTTTGCGGTGAACTAACCGTGCGCAGATTAGCACCAAAGCGGCGGCCCTTGCTTAGCCATGTTTGGCCGCAATCGGTAGAGATAAATACTTCTAACCCATCATCGTTGTTCTGCTTCTTCTGGCTGCAGGCATATTTTAAACTAAACAAAGCAGTACCGGCATTACTCATATCGGCACTACCCGATGCCAGCACTGTGCGGCCGGTGTAGGCAGCAGTAGTATCGGCCATGCGTATCACAGCCGCTCTGGGGCTGTTGAATCCTTCTCCGGTATTACTTAAGGTAAACCTCAGGTTGCCATTATCAAAACTGTTTATCAGGCCGGTTTCGTTTACAGCGTTTACAGTTTCAAACCCTTCTACAAAAAACGGATAGGCCGTATAGGGGTTAACGCGAATTAAAAACGAATCGCTGGTTAGGGTGGTAGCCCCTTTGGATGCAGTAAGTGTTACATAATAATCGCCGGGCACATCATAAGTATGCACCGGGTTTTGAATAGTGCTGGTAGTATTGTCGCCAAAATTCCAAAGCCATGTATCGGGTGTGGCCACGCTTAAGTCAGTAAACTGAACGGAATCGCTATAGCATATAATACTCTTATCGGCAGTAAACGCAGCCTTGCAAATAGTAGCAAGGCCAATGCCGGTAGCTGTATGGTTAGCCGGTGTTATCAGGTTATTGCGGTTAGCCACCGGAGAGTTAACAGCCGCCCGCATACGCTGGCGTTGCCCTTGTGTAAACATAAAATTGCAGTAGCTATAGTCCATGGCATTCTGCACGTTATCTACCGCACTGCTGCACGATGCTGCTGTAAGGTTGCAGTTGCTCCAGCCAATAGTAGATGGAGTATCCTGCACATCATCCCCAATAGCGCAGTTAGCCTGCTGGCCTACAGGCTGGTAAAAATAACCAGGCACATTATTGCCGCCCCATATATGGAACAGGTTAAGATAATGCCCCACCTCGTGCGCCATTACCACCGATGTATACTCTGATGATGTGCCTATGTTGCCCAGGTAACTGTCATCTATCACTACTCCATCCCACTCGGGTTTGGCGGCTGCCTGGTCGGGCATAAGGCAGTGGCCGGCAAGGTTAGCTATACTGCGTACTACATATACATTCAGGTATTTAGCAGGGTCCCAATGTATCAGGTTCTTTACGCTGTGGTCGCCAATTTTGGTAAGCGGCGATGCTATACGGTTAATGCCATTAGTGCAATTGCCATTTGGGTCCAGCTGCGCCATTTTAAATTCTATTTCACAGTTGGCGGCTATGGGTTTAAAGGCGGCGACTATATTGGCCGAGTCGGGGTTCTGGTTGGCAAAGTTCCGGTTGAGCACAAAAAGCCCGCTCCTAACCTGCTCATCGGTTACATTTTCGGCGCCGTAGATATGTATTACATGAAACACTACAGGTATAGTATAAACTGAATCGTTTGCCCGTATGCCTTCATTGGCTATGTACTGCTCTGTAAAGTTTTTAAGATAAGCGCGGTTGCTTTCCATTACTGCCCGCAATGCCGGATTATCGATATAGAGTTGATAAGATAGCTCATCGGTACCGCAAAGTTGAACCTGCTGCGCCTGTAGGGAGTTAGCAGCAAACAAACAGAAAATAAAAAAGTAAATATGTTTCATTAGTTATAGTTCTTTAAAGTTTCAATTATTGCATTAATTCTTTTAACCCGCGTTTCTTCGCGCTTAGCATCGTTAAGGCCAACAATCCATTCTTTGCGTTGTGTAAAGCTTTTTGCATTAAAGGCCGCCTCCAGCTTGTTTTTCTTCAGCATTGCAGCCAGGGGCAAAGGTATCTCTATAGTACGCTCCTCTAAATCCTCTACCAACCATACTTTTACCTTATCGCCCGGGCCTTTGCCTATCTTTTCGCGTATGGCCTTTAGTACCAATAGCATGTGCTGCGGATGGCCGTATTTAACCATTGTACCTCTATAAGCCTCACCATCTATAGTACAGCGTATAGGCACACGGGGTTTGCCAAACTCCTTTTTTACATCATACGGAAAAAAGACAAATACCCCTCCCCCACCGGCATCCTGCATGGTAGCTGTAAAGTTGTATTCTTTCATGCCTCTAAAATCATTATTCTTTTGGTTAGTGCAAAGTAAATTGCAGCTACGGTTAATTAACCAATATCTACGGCTCAGATAAAAAAACCTGCAGCCTTAAACCTAAGCTGTTACTTTTATTTTACTAAAAACAAAAGCTATGTCGCAAATACTGCCCGATGACATTAACCTATACCTGCGCTGGTTGTTTTCTTTTGGTATGCTGCTGGCCCGCTACCTTATATTTGCCGGCGGTGCTTATTTGCTTTACTATGTAGTTAAGCGGCAAGACTGGCTGTTTATGAAAATACAGCAGAAGTTTCCTGAGCGTAAGCAGATAGTAACCGAAATAAAATACTCGTTGCTTACATTCCTGGTTTTTGCCTCGGTGGTGGTATTAATACGCCTGGTAATAATGAACGATATACTTGAGACAAAAGTCTACAAAACCTTTTCGGAGCATAGCCTGCTTTATTACATTCTTACAACGGTATTTGTTATCGTTTTTCACGACAGCTACTTCTACTGGATACACCGCCTGATGCACCACCCTTTGTTTTACGAGAGGGTACACAAGGTGCATCACCTAAGCAAAGACCCTACGCCGTGGGCGGCGTTTGCCTTTCATCCATTAGAGGCCCTGTTAGAAATAGGTTTTGTGCCTTTGCTCATATTTACCATACCGCTGCACTTCAGCTCATTACTTATACTTTCTATATGGCAAATAGGATTTAATGTAATGGGACACCTGGGCTACGAGATGTTTCCGCGCGGCGCCATGCACCACTGGTTTTTAAAGTGGTTCAACACCAGTACCAACCATAATATGCACCACAAGTATGTGCGTTGCAATTACGGCCTTTACTTTAGCTATTGGGATAAACTAATGAATACCAACCACGCTAAGTACGAAGAGTTGTTTGATGAAGTTACCGCACGAAGAGATGCAGGATTAAAACAACGAAAAGAAGAAACACAACAAGAGCAGGGTGAAGCTTTGGCTTAACTAGTAAGCCTTCAGCACCTCTTCTACAATTATGCCCAAGTCTTCGGTGTGGTCTCCGTTTATCTCCTGAAGGCAATCTTTGCCTAACCTTACAATAACCAGGTTACGGTCGGGCACGGTAATAATATACTGGCCAAGTATACCCCACTGAAAAAACACCTTGGTGCCGTTGGATGTATATAACCAAAAGGAGTAACCATAAAAAGGAACCAACACCGGGGAGGTTGCCATAGATACAAAAGAAGAATCGAGAATCTGGGTGCCGTTCCAGTTACCATGATGCAACATCAGTTTTCCAAAACGGGCAAAGTCGCGGGCATTAGAGTTAAAACAACAATAAGCCATTTCTACTCCCTTTTCATCGGTATGCCATTTGGCATCGTGCTCTGCCTGCAAGGGCTTCCATAACCACTCAGAAGCCAGCTGTGCCAGCGATTTGCCGGTGGCTTTTATAAGGCACATACCCAGCAACTGGGTAGAGCCGCTTTGATAATTATTCACTTTACCCGGCTCATCTTTTATTGGCAGCGACAACATTAACTTACTTACATCATCGCCATAGTAGGCTTTGGCGGTTACGCAAAACGGGTTGGTGTAAGCCTCGTTCCAGTCAAGGCCCGAGCTCATGGTGCTTAGGTGCCATAATTCAAGCTCGGCAGCATGTGCGCCTTTTAACTCCGGCAGCAGCGTATTAACCTTTTGGTTCCAGCCCTGCAAAATTCCCTTTTGTATAGCAACCTGCGTAAGCATAGTGGTAATGCTTTTAGCCATAGAAAAGGAGTTAGACTGCGAACTATCGGAATAGCCATCCCAGTAATGCTCGGTAATTATGCTATCGTTTTTTATTACTAAAAAAGCCACACTCTCGGTCTGGCGCAATACCTTATCCAATGGTTCGGATAATGGTTTCTGCATATAGCTGGCATGCAAAGGCCATTGCCATACATTATCAGCAGCAGGTATGGGGTGTGTATCGAAAAACTGGGCATCGTCGATAGAGGCAGAAGTAGTGCCGTGCAGGTAAGAAGCGCGGAGGCCTTTAAACAGATAATCGTTGCCTGTAGCTACGACCAATAATAGCAACACGGCTATAAAAATTACAAAACCGGCAATTGCTTTCAACAACTTTTTCATGATGGCTTTTATTTACCCAAAGTAAGTAAAATAAAAGGTAACGAACGATTAAGACTACACCTTGCCCTAATCAATGTCATCCGCACCACCGGCTGTTTTTCTTATAAACATGCGACGCAGGGAATTGGTAAAGTATTTATCTGTAGGATAGCGGCGGTGACTGGTAATGTTATTAAACACAATAGCTACCACCAGCAAAATAAAAGCACCGGATAATACCGGCGATAAAACATACATATAACCCAGGGCCTTTATCTTCTCCGAACCTATTACAGCAATCAACGCAGTAGCGCCGCCCGGTGGATGCAGCGTTTTTGTTACTTGCATTAAAACAATAGAAAGCGCCACAGCCAGTGGAGCAGTAAGCCATATTATATCAGGCAATAACCGGTAAACCGTTACACCCATTATGGCAGATACCAGGTGACCGCCAATTAAATTACGAGGCTGCGCCAGCGGGCTTTGTATGGCGCCGTAAACCAACACGCTTGAGGCGCCAAATGAACCAATAAGAAAAATATTTTCGTAGCGGGTTAAAGAATGACTTTGCCAAAAAGCAATTAAACCTATGCCCATAAAAGCACCTACAAATGACCAGAAGTGCTCCTTATAGTCAACCAGCGTTTCCTTATATATAACATACCGCGAAACGCGCAATCCCCGTTTTATTCTGTTACGCACCATGCGTGTAAATAAAAAGAAGATTACTGAATTAAGGGGGTTTGTATCAGGATAATCCCTTTAACTATGAGTACCCGGAATTTTCTACCCTTTTTTAGCGCCTAGTAACAGGATACCACCACCTACAGCCATCACTACTACACCCGCAATGGGCGACCATGGCACACGGTGCGGCTCATCTTTGGTAATTTCAAGGTTACCTATATCTACCACTTTCTTTTTAGTAAAAAAGGTAACGCCTCCGAATATGGTAAGTAACAGCCCCACCACTATTAAAACTATGCCTGCCTGTTTCATAAAATACAGTTTGATGAATTAATAAAAAAGGCAGAGGCTTATAAAAAAACCCCTGCCTTACATACACTAAAGAAATTTAGATGGCGCCTTTGCAGCTGTATCCCATTCCTTCCTGTATATCAATAGCTAAGCCGTATTCCGTAGCAGAACCATAATCCTTTTCACAAATTCTTACTTCCGGTTCCGATGATTTGGTGCAAACCTGGCACTGCTTGCAAGAGCTGAAACCAGTTGCCAATACAAGGCCCAATGCTGACAATAAAATTAATTTTTTCATGATTTGTTGTTTTTTAGTTGATTAAGTGAGTAATAAAAACTGATTGATCTATAAAGGATTTCTGCCGCGTATTACACGCAGGATAACGGCTATCAGCGCTATTACTAGCAATACGTGTATAATGCCGCCGGCGTGAAAAGCAAAAAACCCTACTGCCCATCCAATTATAAGAATGACAGCGATTAAATACAGTAGATTTTCCATGATTGTGGTTTTAGTTATTAAATGGTTAATACATATTAAGTAACACCTTATATTAAAAATCCGGCGTACCTGCAACTGTAATGGCGAATTTCGTGCCATTACAGTTTTAGGCTGCTTTATGGGAAAAGTTGGGGAGAATTATCCCATACAAAATCAGGCAGGGAATTTGAAATTGTATGCGTATAACAAATTACCTCATTCAATAAACTAAAACCACGAGTTATGAAAAAAACAATGCTCTCTATAGCAGTAGCTATCATCTTTGCATTATCGCCACAGCTTACCCATGCCCAGGCCTGGGAACGAAACACCAAGGTACTGGCAATAGGCTTC
This sequence comes from Chitinophagales bacterium, assembly GCA_035299425.1. GTDB lineage: Bacteria > Bacteroidota > Bacteroidia > Chitinophagales > LD1 > Bog-950. The sequence continues at coordinate 69,777 of DATGWP010000024.1, forward strand.
GGCCCTTCTCAGTTTTTCCACTTAGATAGATATTACTATGACCGCGGGCCGCGTGGCTTTCGAAGTTTCTATTGGCCGCTAACAGGCCAGTTTAATTTTCAGGGAGAGTTTGGCGTACATAAGTATGTAGGCCTTGGCTTTACCACCGGCATTGGAGGCCGCGGACCATACTTTAACGACTATGCCGGTGAGATAAATGTACCCATTGGTTTCCTGGTTAACTTTCACTTCTACCAGTTAATTGCCGACCATGCCAGCCGCGATATTAAATCAGACAAGTTGGACATATATGCAGGACTAACTGTTGGTAGCGGGCTTGCATTTGCCTTCTATCCGGGTTTAACCCGTGTAGTTCCCATAGCCTTTGGAGGGCCGCATGTGGGGTTGCGCTACTACTTTGCACCCAGGGTGGGCATAAATGGGGAATTTGGCTTTGGCCGTAGCATAGCCAATGTGGGGTTCGTGTTTAAAATTTAATTCTCAAATAGTTACAAAAAAGAGAGGGCTCACGGAAATCTGTGGGCCTTTTCTTTTTTTCCTAAGCCCCCACTCAGTTGATTATTTTCTACAAAAAATATTGTGTGCATTATTCACAGGGTATAAAAACACCCTGGATTCGCATAGGCATAGTTTTGGAATTTAAGCACTCTGTAGAATCTGTTTCTTAATAAATACTATATATCATGAAAGCAAAACTGATAACAGCGCTGCTTGCAGCTACACTCGCCACTGCGCAGGCACAACCGCAGGCGCGTAAAGGGCCCGAAATAGGATTTCTTGGAGGCCCGGGAGCAATGATTTTTTACCGCCCTTTCGAAAAAGATGCCACCCTGCCCATGAGCGGAGGCCTTGCAGGTTTATCTATGCAATACAATTTTACGAAAATAGTGGCGCTGCGCTCAGAAATAAACTATGAGCGCAAAGGAGCCCTTTCTCAACTAAACTTCAATGGCAACAACGGGCAAAACGGCTATTCGGCTAATGTAGTGTATAACCGCCTTCATTACATAACAGTACCCGTTATGGCTAAACTTAGCTTTGGCCGCCGTGTTCAGTTCTTTACCAATATTGGTTTGTATGCAGGCTTTAAGGTAAAGGCTACCGAAACAGTGAGCTCTACTTTTATAGGTGTAGGCGATGGCGCCCTTTCTACTAACCGTGAACGGAACGACATTACCCCAACTGTAGCTAAGGTAGATGGAGGACTGGTTACAGGTATAGGCTTAACCACACATTTTGCAAAGAGGGCGTCTTTTCTTTTCGAGTTGCGCAACAACCTGGGCTTTGCAGATATTCATACGGCTGCTGCCAATAGCCTTAAGCAACATAACAACGCTACTTATATGTTATTCGGTTTTGCATTTAACCTTAGCAAAAACGAGAGATAAAATACTATGATTAAATAGTCCTTTTCGGGCTATTTAATCATAGTAACTGTCCCTTTCCGGATTTCTTCGCGGTGACCGTTTAAGAAGGTAAGCTTTAACTGGTAGGTGTAAATGCCCGGAGGCTGAATACTGCCTTTGTAATTTCCATCCCACTCAAACTGGTGGTCGTTAGATTCAAACACCTTTTCTCCCCAGCGGTTAAACACCTGCATCTGCAGGTAAGCCAATGCTTTCAGGTTTCCAAATATTTTAAACACATCATTATTGCCATCGTTATTTGGTGTAAACGCATTGGGAACAAAAATGGTATAGTCGGGCACTACTTCTACTGTCAGCATGTCGGTAGCCGTACAACCGGCATCGTTGGTTACAAGTATATGATACACGGTAGTGCCTTTAGGTGTAGCTACCGGATCTACACAATCGGTACAACTCAACGATTCGCCGGGGCTCCATACGCTTACATAATTACCTGCGGTGCCGGTTAGGGTATACCCTAACGTAGTGCTCTCACCAAAATCAATATCAACCGATGGTGTTGCATCTATAGTAAACTCATACAGGTAAACCAATGCAAAGCTATCGCTCATGCTGCAGTTATTGGCATCGGTTACAGTAACGTTATAATCTCCAGGCACCAATCCGGTTTGCTGTGCACTTGTGGCAGCGTTGTTCCATGTGTACTGATACGGCACCGAGCCTCCGTTTATGTTAAGTGTAATACTTCCATCGGGGCTATTGGTAGCACACGTGGGATTGGTAAATGTATTGCTCATTACCATGCCCGATGGCTGGCCTATAACAAATGAAATACTGGCCGAACATTGGTTGTTATCAAACACCGTTACATCATAATTACCCGCGGCCAGGCCTGAGCTGCCTGGTTGCACATTGGTATTGCTCCATCCGTATGTATAAGGCGGTACACCACCCACAGCGCTTACAGTGGCAGTGCCATCCATATAGCCAAGGCAACTAACATCGGTGTGGGTTTCGCTCACCACTATTGCAGCCGGTTCTGACAATGAAACGGAAAGAGATACCGAGCAATAATTTAAATCGCTAACGGTAACTGTATAAGTACCTGCCATCAACCCTGTGAGGTCTGACAAGGTGTTTCCATCATTCCAAACATATGCATATGGTAATACCCCCGAAGATGCCGTAACACGGATAGTACCATCGGCACCGCCGTGACAGGTAACATCATTATGTGTTTCGGCAGCTACCAAGGCAGCAGGCTCAGCTATTGTCACACTTACCGATGCAGAGCAAAGATTATTGTCGGTAGCCACTACTGTGTAAGTACCCGCCGGTATAGCTGCCCTATCCTCTGTCAAAACTCCATCGTTCCACACAAAACTGTATGGAGGTACACCACCACCCATAGTAATATCTATGTTTCCGGTTGCACCACCATTACACAACACATCGGTATGTGTCTCGGCAATAGTTAATACGGTAGGCTCGGCAATAACCACAGCCAGCGTGGCACTGCACTGGTAACCGTCATAAACGGTTACTGCGTAATTACCTGCTGCTATAGCAGCCCTGTCTTCGGTATAAACCATATCTGCCCATGCAACTGAGTATGGCAGCGTTCCTCCTGTAGGCGTTAAGTCAATGCTCCCGGTGGTACCTCCGTTACAAGCTACATCGGTATGTGTTTCGGCAAGCACCAATTGAGTAGGTTCGCTTATGCTTACACTAACCGAGACCTGGCAAAGGTTGAAATCGGTAACAGTTACCGAGTAGTTACCGGCCACTATACCCTGGCGGTCTGGTGTTACAGGGCCATCATTCCACAGGTACTGATAAGGCGAGGTGCCGCCGGTGACAGTAGTAGTTATACTACCATCACTGCCTCCAAAGCAGGATACATTGGTATGCACCTCTGTTACATTCAGGTTCGATGCGCTACCTACACTTATACTAAGTGATGCACTGCAAAAATTAATATCCGTAACAGTTATTACATATGTTCCTAAACCAATGCCGTTCCGGTCCTGGGTAGTAGGGCCATCATTCCAAATATAGCCATAAGGCGATACCGCACCGGCAGCTGTTATATCTATAGCACCGTCTGCCCCGCCACCGCACGAAACATCCGTATGTGTTTCGGTTACGCTAAGCGCTGTTGGCTCGGTTATAATCACACTTATGGTAGCCGTACACAGGTTAGCATCACTTGCTGTTACGCTGTAAGTACCGGCTGCAATAGCGCTCCTGTCTTCGGTAATAACGGCATCATTCCATATATAGCCATAACCACCTGTACCGCCCGTGGCAGTAATATCAATTGACCCTGTGCTACCGCCGTTGCAGGCAGCGTTTACATGTGTTTCGGTTACATTCACTGCCGTAGGCTCATTAATAACCACACTCAAGGTAGCGCTGCACTGGTAATTATCATATACCGTTAGCGAGTAGTTGCCCGCTGGTATTGCGGTTCTATCTTCAGTATACACCATATCGTTCCATGCAAATGAATACGGCTGGGTACCGCCCGTAGTAGTTACATCTATTGCACCTGTGTTAGTACCGTTGCAGGTAACAGCGGTATGCGTTTCGGCCAATACAAGTGCAGCCGGCTCGGTTATAGTTACAGTTAAGCTGGCACTGCATAAATTGTTATCGGTAGCGGTAACCACATAGGTGCCGGCTGCTAAGGCTGTGCGGTTTTGCTGGGTATTTCCATCAGCCCACAAATAAGTATATGGGGCAGTACCTCCGGCAGGCGTTATATCTATACTACCTGTAGCAGCACCATTGCACAATACGTTAGTGTGTGTTTCGGTAATAGTAAACACTGCTGGCTCGCTAACGGTAACGCTAACGGTAGCCGTGCATTGGGCTGCATCGGTTACAGTAACCGCGTAAGTACCGGCGGCTACGCCCGAAATATTTTGGGTTGTGGCATTGTTGCTCCACAAAAACGCATACGGCTGTAAACCGCTGCTTACCACAATGTTTACACCGCCTGAGTTATCACCATTACAATCCAGGTTATTTACCACACCCGAAATTGCCATAGCAGGAGCTACTGTAACGGGAGCACTTGCAGTTGCACTACAGTTGGCACCACTGGTTACAGTTACGGTATAGGTAGTAGTTGCAGCTGGCGACACAGTAATAGCGGCCGTATTGCCGCCGCTACTCCATACATAGCTGGTGCCGCCGCTGGCGGTTAAGGTTGTGCTGCTGCCGTTACATATAGTATCGCTTGATGGCGAAATAGTAGCCGTGGGCACCGCATTTATAGTAACCTGCCGCGAGGCAGTAGCCGTACAGTTACTTACGTTGGTTACTGTTACAGTATAAGTAGTATTTGTAGCCGGCGATACAGTAGTAGCTGCAGTAGTAGCTGCATTGCTCCATACATAAGTAGCACCACCGCTGGCGGTAAGTGTTACACTGCCACCGGGGCATATAGTTGCAGTAGGCGGAGATATGGCCGGCACAGGTAAAGAATTTACAACTACGCTGGTAGTAGCAGTAGCTGTGCAGCCACCTGCAAATGTTACAGTAACTGTATAGTTACCGGCCATAGCCACGGTAGCAGATGCCCGTGTGGGGCTTTGAGCGGTACTGGTAAAACCTCCCGGGCCGCTCCAGCTATAGCCGGTGCCCGCAGTAGTAGTTAAAGAAATGGTTGCACCCGGACAATATGGCCCCGTGTTAGATGCTGTAGCTGAACTGCCGTTTACGCCACTAACAGTAGCGGCTGCACCAACCGAGCAGCCAAGATTATCGCTAACGGTTAACGTATAATTGCCCGAAGCAAGGTTTGTAATAGAATCGGGACCATTAACATTGGTGTGGGTTGCAATTACTGCACCGGTAGAGTCTGACCAGGTATAGTCCCACGGTGCTGACCCCAGCCCGGTAGCCACTATTTTGCCATTGGCAGCAGCGCAACCGGCTCCGGTAATAACAAGAGTTGGAGGGGCACAGCAGGCCAGTGTGGATGTAAAATTTACTATGGGATCACCAGCGCAGCCTGCACTCGTCCAGCTACCAGACTCGTAATCTCCTAATGTATTAATAGCTACAGAAAGGCTGGCACCAGGGGTGCATTGGCCAGTTGGTTTGGTAGAAATACGCCAGCAGAATGTACGCGGACAAGTAGTACTTACTCCTACATCGCCAAAATTGTTACCCGGGTTACCGTCAATTGCGCCCGAGGAAGCACCCGAAGATGTTTCGTAAAAAAAGCCCGGCCCATAAGTATTGCCTGAGGCTGTACCGGTTACGCTATTATAAAAACCCCAGCTGGCACCCGCAGTAGTCGCACATGGCAAAGGAATGGATGTTGCTGTAAGTGTAGACAAATCCCATCCGGCGCCAAAATCCAGGTCTATACCATGTATCCAGTTGGCTGCAGTTTGGTTATAGTTAGATACTGTAAAACAAAACTGCACCGATTGACCCGAGCCGTAAGTACCGTTAAGGGGGGCTGGCGTTATCTGCAAATCCTGCGCAAGCAAACAATTATTACAGTCGTAATTATTGCGGATAACCAACGTAAAATCACCCATGTCTGTAATATTGCCACCTGATATTTGCAAATAGTAATAATCATTAGGTGTTATAGGCGCAAAAGTAGCGGCCAGGTTACCTCCCGTGCCGGTAAAACAACGTAATGGCAATAGCGCATTGCAGTTATTACCGTTATACAAACTTACGTTAGGATTATTAAGCGGGTCGCCGGTAGAACTGGCAAGTGTAAAGGAGAGCTGGGTACCGGTAGCACGAAAGCGGTACCAAACATCAGCGCCAGACTGCACACAGCCGGTTATAGCCGAATAAGGAACCTCCGAGGTTGCACCTACGTTACTAAGATTATGCGTAAGCGGGCTACCTACTGATAAAGACCCTCCCGGAGTACACGCAGGAGGTGTTGGCAATGTGCCTAAATCGCAGGCATCGGCGCAAATATCGGGTATAGGTGCAAGGCAGGCCGAACTTGGTGGCGGCGAGTTATCAAACACACAAATACCAAATGAACCGTTGTTATTACCACCATATTCCCAAAAGCGGATATACAAGGTGGAGCCGGGCGTTAAGCTGGAAACAACTGCCGATGGCATTAAGTTTCCATTTACATCATCTATACACTGAAATTGCGTGAGCGAACTGCAATTAGCGCCCGAATACAAAGCCATACCCCCATCGGTTATTACACCGGCCTGGGATTGTATAGTAAGCGAGCCGGAAGCCGGTACCACCGCCGTAAACCAAACATCGTAACCGGTGTAACTGGCGCAGGTAGGCGCTGCTACACCGGTAGAACTGGTAGAACCAGCCGTAGTGCTGCTGGTAGAATTGCAGGAGGTGCCCACAGTTAATGCAGTGGCACTGCAGGGTTCATCGCCGGGCGCTAGTGGCGGACCTACACTGCACGTTATATTCAGCGGAATACAAATAGTGTTGCTATTACAACCGTATCTGTCAACCAGTACCCAAAGTGTGCCGGTAAAGGAGGCGGTCCACGTAACTGATGACTGGCTATTGCAAAAATCATCATCATAACCCAAAGCGCCGCCACCGCTACTATTGTAAATGGTTATGTACGTATCAAAGGCATTGCTGCCGCAGGTAGAAAACGTGTATACATTGCCTGCCACTACATCTACGGCCACATATTGGCCACCCGTAATACAGTTGGTAACATTCTCGGCGGTATTATTACATACCGGTGTAAAGTTCATTAAAAACCCATTGTCGTTAGGACATTGCGCCTTAACCTCCTGTTGCTGAATAACAGATATTACCCCAAGAATAACAAAAGCCCAGATTTTCCTCATTCGCCCAAAAATTGTGTCCACTAATACTTGTAAAGATACATAGAATTATTGCAGAAATAGGGCTGATAATCTTATCATTATAAGATTATTTGTTGCAACATAGGTCCAATGGTTTGAAAACTAATCATTAACGAACCATTAATAAGCCAAGTAATTATTGTTAACGCAGTATTTACAGGGTACATATTGTACAAATAACAAACAGGTACTTTTGTTTATCCACATAAATTTCAAATCAGTGGGGCAAAAAAGTAAACCATAAATTCGTTTTATTCCTAACGTTTAGTAGTTTTCCCTACTATTTCAACCCAATAAAACACCACACCATGGAAATTATCCCTCAGCGATTGAAGCTTTATGGCGAAGGCGGAAAGCTATTTGGAATTATGTTAGTTAACTTTTTGCTTACTATAGTTACGCTGGGCCTTTATTACCCCTGGGCACGGGCCAAAATGCTGCAATACCTGTATGGCGAAACAGAGTTTGCCGGCAGCCGGTTACAATTTCACGGCACAGGCGAAGAAATGTTTAAGGGGTTTATCAAAGCTATTGCACTGCTTGGCACCCTTTTTCTTATTTCTTTTTTAACCCAGCGGTCGGGCAGCCTAGCCCTTTCGGTAATAGGTTCTTTACTTTACTTTTTCGGTATACTGCTGCTTATCCCTTTGGCAATACACGGTGGGCTGCGCTACCGTATGAGCCGAACCTCGTGGCGCGGCATACACTTTGGCTACCGTGGCAACCTTACCGAGCTTTTTAAAATTATAGTAGGTGGCATGGTCCTTACTTTTCTTACACTTGGCATTTATAGCTTTTGGCTAAGTATACATGTGCGCCAGTACTGCATTGGCAACATACGCATGGGTAACTGCGAAATGCGCTACAAAGGTAACGGGGGCGAATTTTTATGGCTCAATGTAAAGGGTATTCTGCTTACCATCATCACCTTAGGCATCTACTCGTTCTGGTATGTGCGCGACCTTAACCACTATTATATAAATAACCTGGTGCTGGTGCAGGATGGTAATGAGTTTTCTTTTAAATCTTCTTTAACCGCGGGCGATATTTTTGTAACCGGCATTGTCAACTATTTTTTGGTGGTATTTACCCTGGGCTTAGGTACACCCTGGGCCGTATTGCGCCAGTTGCGTATGACCATCGACAATGTAGAACTGGAGGGTGCATTTAACCCCGAAACGGTATTTCAAACCGAAGAAGACTACTCAAATGCTACCGGCGAAGACATGCTGGATATGCTGGATATTGGCCTCGACTTTTAATTTAGCCACTGGCCAATAATCATTACAACCGTTTTACATCATGACTTTTAAGGGAAAATATTTTGACGGTAAATCCTCATCAGGTTATCGCGCTGAGGTAACGCTGGAGCCTTTTCATATCCGCATAGTTTATACCGATGCTATAGAGCAAACCAAAACCGTGCTGTGGAATACCGACCTGGTGCATAAAAACGATTTTGCCGAGCACGACAGGGTGTATCTTAAATATGGCAACTTCCCCTTCGAATATATCGAGGTATATGATAAGGAGATGGAAGCTGCGCTTAAAACGTACTACCCCAATGCTGTTTTTCATAAGTCGGCATACAATAAGCTGTTTAGCACCGGCGTGGCAGGCCTGGTCATAATGGCGGCTTTCACCATTGGGTTTATTGCCCTGTGTTACTTTGTGCTTATACCCAAAGCAGCCGAAACGCTGGCTGGCAAGTTACCTATCAGCTACGAGAAGCAACTGGGCGAGGCCGTATACAACAATATGACTCAGCTGGAAGAAAAAAATGACAGCTGTTCCGTATTGCTCAATCGGTTTTTTAAGCAATTAAATTACAAAACCGACTATCCTATTGAGATTACCGTAATAAAAAGCGATGTAGTAAATGCTTATGCCCTACCCGGGGGAAGAATCGTAGTTTATGAAGGAATACTACAGCGCATGGAGAGCCAGGAAGAACTAGTGGCGCTGTTGTCCCACGAGTTTTCGCACGTGCAGTTTAAGCACTCTACCAAAAACATCTGCCGGAGCCTTTCAAGCTACCTGCTTATATCGCTGCTGGTGGGCGATGCTGGGGGAATAACGGCGGTAGTGTTGCAAAATGCTGACCAGCTAAAGCAATTGGGCTACTCGCGCTCGCTGGAAGAAGAGGCTGACCGCGAAGGGATGAAATTGATGAAACAAAACGACATAGACCTGCACGGTATGCGCCATTTATTTGAAACCCTTAAGAAACAGGAAGGCGATGCCGGCGTACCTGAGTTTTTGAGCACTCACCCGCTTACCGATGCCCGTATTAAAGCCGTGACCAAAGAAATTAATGCCGGCAACAGCAGCGCCCGCCCGCACCCAGAACTGGAATCGTTATGGCAGTCTATTAAAGAAACAAGCGAATACGAGTAGTGTTTAAATAGCAGCCTTCTTTGGCTCGCTGTATACATCGTTGTAAAACTTCAGGCGCATGTACTCATCTACATCGGCAGTCATATAAAGTAAAAGCACCGGAAATTTTTTCTTAAGCAGAAAGTCAGTAGGGGTTTGGTCTCTTACACATTGGTCTAGTTTGGCCACGGTAAGGCTATCCAGGCCGTTGTTGAGTACGTACTGGGCAAGTTCCATGGGTTTTTCTACCCGCACACAGCCGTGACTCATAAAGCGGTCTTTTTTGCCAAACAAGTCGCGGCGGTTGGTGTCGTGCAGGTAAACGCTATAAGGCGAGTTTAAATCAAACTTAAGTACACCCAGCGCATTATCGCAACCGGTACTTTGGCGCAGTGTAAAGGGAAAATACTTTTCTGAATACCGGTTCCAGTTCACAGTATGCGGGTCTACCTCCTGTCCTTTATTATTTATAACCTGCAGGTTATTATCCTCCAGGTAACTCACACGTTTACGTATTTTAGGCAGCATTTCTTTGGTGGCTATGCTTATGGGCACTGTCCAGTAAGGGTAGGTTATTACCCGCGTAATGTAGGCTGTAAAAGAAGGTGTTTGTGTATTCTTTTTACCCACTATTACCCGCATGCTCATATCCTTCAGGCTATCGTGGTTTACAATCTGCAAGCGCGCTGCCGGTATATTTACCAGTATAAATTCCTGCTCGTTCAGGCGGCCTGTCCAACGCCAGTAGTTTAAGCTCTCCTTTATTTGCTGCAGGCGCTGCGATATAGGGAAATTAAGCATTGCAATTGTTTTGGCATCAGCCACTCCGGTAGTATCTACACTCATCATCCGCTGAAAACCCGTTATGGCTATTTTTAACATGGGTGCGGTAACCGAGTCGTTGCTGAGCGTATCGGCCAACAATCCCAAAGCCTTCAGCCGTATCATCGTAATGCTTCTGCCGGTATCGGTACCGGCCGCCATCATGGCGTCTATTTGCGGGTAGTTACGTACAAAAGTCTGCATCCGGTTAAGTTCGCTTTTCAATAGCTTGTATTGGGCCACTTGCGGCTCTATGCTATCCAGAGCGCGGCGCCAGTCGTGGTGCTCCATCAGTCCCCCAAACACCGACACAATGCGCGCGGTATCTATATTATATTTTACACCGTTATAAGCTATGCGCGGTATCTCTTTACCATAAGCTACATGGTATAAAAAGGAAATAGCCGCATCGGTAAATATCAGCTCATTTTCTTCTTCATAAGCGCTGGCATCAAAATTTCTCAGGTGCGATAGCGAATCGAATTTGGTTAAATAATCCTGGTGGTAATCGTTACGGTCCAGCCCCAGGCTGTCGGCCTGATTCAGCATGGCAATAAGCATATCGCGGTAAGCGCTTTGCGCCGCCGAAGTGTCGCTCCACTTCGTTTCGTAACCATAATCATTAAAGTATTTTTCAAGCAGGGCACGGCTGTTTATGGCTTCGGTATCGCCCTGCACGGTAATATTCTTGTCACCCTTTATTAGTGCTGTCAACCGCTCGCGGGCAGTACCAAAAATGCTCTGCCTGAAAATCACAGTAAGCACTATAGCCAGCATAGCTATAGCGCCAATCAGGTATAACTTAATATTCTTTCTATCCATGAGTTAAGGAGTAGATGCAGGATGGGTTAAAACTTAACGTATGTGCTGAAAATCTTGATAGCAATGGCCAGTAGTATTACCCCAAAAAACTTTTTGATAGCAGCAAGCCCGGTTTTGCCCAGCTTATCCTCTATCCATTTCATAGATATTAATACCAGGAACACTATTACCAGGTTAATAAGTATGCCTATCAGTATTTCGGTAACACTATACACCGAGCGCAGCGATATGATAGTAGTAAGCGTACCCGACCCCGCTATCAGTGGAAAAGCCACCGGCACAAAATTACCGGCATGTGCATCGTCGGTACTGGTTTTAAACAGGTTAATACCCAGTATCATCTCCATGGCTATTATAAATATTACAATAGACCCCGCCAGTGCAAACGAACGTACATCTACACCTACCAACCGCAAAAAGGTTTCGCCGGTGAAAAGAAAAAACACCATCAACGCACCTGCACACAGCGTGGCAATTACGGGGCTGAAATTTTTATGCGTTTGCTTAATTCCTATAATAGCGGGCAAACTGCCCACAATATCTATAATAGCAAACAGGGTAAAAGTGACAGTAAGAATGGAGTTAAATGATAACATTTTACAATTGATTACACAGATAAATACAATGATTGGGCCGCTTTTAAAGGCTTATGCAAAAGTAACAATCTGCGCTTTCAACGTTAGTCTGCAATGTAACCCAATACATCTTTGGCCGACAAAATGCCTACCAGCAAGCCATTATCTACCACAGGCAAAGCCATAAATTTCTTATCGGCAAATATTTTAACTGCGGTGCTTATAGGATCGGTAGACGACACAGTGATAGGGTTAGAAGTCATTATATCTGTCAGGTTAATAGCTTTATCTATTGCATCCAGGTCCATAGTTATTTTATCCTGACGGCTGCACAGGTTAAGGAACACCTTTGGCAAATCGTTAGAGCTTATTATGCCAATCAGCTTATTGTCTACGCCACCTACTATGGGCAAGTGGTGAATTGGGAACTCGGTAAACAGGCGCAGCACCTGCGAAAAGTTGTGAAACTGGTTAGCAACTACAGGGCTTACAGTCATAATAGCGGAAATAGGCGTGGTCAATGACATGGTTGAGTGGTTTTGAGTGAATTTTGTTAACGCTAAACTAAGCAATTGGTATACAGCTACGAACAAAAGATTAAAATATTTTAGCTGCGTAAAATCATAAAACATGAAACTGATATTTGCTACCGGCAACCAGCATAAACTGCATGAAGTAAGATCCATTGCCTCTCCTAAACTGGAAATAGCGGGGCTTAAAGATATAGGCTTTACCGGAGAACTGCCCGAAACCCACGAAACTATAGAAGAGAACTCGCTGGAGAAGGCTGAACACCTCTCCCGCCTGTATAACACCGCCTGTTTTGCCGAAGATACCGGGCTGATAATAGATGCTCTTAACGGCGAGCCGGGGGTATATTCGGCGCGCTATGCCGGTCCAAATGCCACGTTTGATGATAACGTAACCAAGGTGCTAACTAAAATGGAGGGGCAAAGCAACCGTAAAGCCCGTTTTAAAACGGTTATTACATACTATTCCGAAGGTAAATACGTTCAGTTTGAAGGTGTAACTGAGGGTGAGATACTTACAGAGCGCAGGGGAGGCGAGGGTTTTGGCTACGACCCCATCTTTAAACCAGATGGCAGCACCAAAGCCTACGCTGAAATGAGCCTGGAAGAGAAAAACAGCTTTAGCCACCGCAAAAAAAGTTTCGACCTCTTTGCCAACCATTTAGATAAAATAACTGTCTATTAAATAGAAGTTGGTTTAAAAAGTCGTATTTTAGTTTAACCCGAACCAAAAACTAAGTTATGAGTTCAATCGTTTTCCAGGGCAATACTGAAGAGCAAATCCGCCAGGGATGTGCACAGGGCGATCGCAGGTTTCAGGAGATGCTTTACAACATGTTTTCTGCCAAGATGTTTGCCGTGTGCCTTCGCTATGCCAATGAGTATAATTCGGCACAAGACCTGTTGCAGGAGGGATTTGTAAAGGTGTTTAAGAACATCGAGAAGTTCCGCGGCGAAGGTTCGTTTGAAGGTTGGGTTAGAAGGATTTTTGTAAACACCGCCATAGAGCACTACCGCAAGCAGGTTAACCTGTATGCCCTGCACGATAGCGAAGCACGCGGCTACGAGTATTATGAAGAGAATGCGCTGGAGACATTGAAGCAGGAAGATATTATGCGTATGATACAGAAGTTGAGCGATGGCTACAGAACAGTTTTTAACCTGTATGTAGTAGAAGGATTTTCGCATAAAGAGATTGGCGATATGATGGGCATTTCAGAGGGTACTTCTAAATCCCAACTGGCAAGGGCCCGCTATTTGCTGCAGAAAATGATAACTGAAAGTGGTGCCGTAACAGGTTATTCACAAAACGGATAAAAGATTAAAGAAACTGAAACAAAACCCTATTTATAGAAGTAAACAACTACACATGGACCAGAAGATGAAAAATTTTGATAGAGGTATTGAGCAGATGATGAACGAAAGTGCGGTAGCACCACCCTTTGGCATGTGGAACCGGATATCGGCCCAGCTTGATGCAGAAGTAGCAGTAGCCGCTAAACCGGCAGCATCGCCCGTACCACAGCGCAGCCTTACAGGCATGGTGATTGGTGCATTGATAATAGGCGCATCGCTTGTAACCGCTTATGTGGTTAACAGCACCGACAATAATAATAACCGCCCATCGGCAATAACTGCAACTGCGCCAGTAGTTGTAGCGCCGGCAATTGCTACACCGGTTACTACACCGGCCATCAGCCAGCAGCAACCGGTATTGGTTAGCGAAGTTAAACCAACCGCTATCCGTTCGTCTAAACCGAAAACGATTGCTAAACCGGTAGAAGAGAAAGTAACCATAGCAGAAGAAACCGCTTCGGTTTCGGCTACTCACTACGCCAACGATATCGACCTGCTGATACCTGTAATGCCGGTTTCGGCGAATACAGCCACCAACGATACTTACTTCTTCCCGGCTGTTGATTCATACACCGGCGAAGGCAACAAAACAGAAAACAAGGCAATAGCTAAAGTGGTAAAAACCGAAAAGGCTGTTGAGCGCGAGGTAACTACCAGCAGCGAGCCGCGTATTAAGTTCCGCCCTAAAAAACACAACAAGCATAGCTACGGTAAAATCAACCGCACCAGCTATCGCAAAAGATAAGAACTCAGTAATATTTAAAATCAAAAGCCGCCCCGAAATGTTTTCGGGGCGGCTTTTTTTATTGCCTGTATCATTTAGGTACCGGCCTATCCTTTTGCTTTATACTCGGCCATTTGCAAAGCCAGCGATGCGTTCTTTTTTTCCAACCCGGCCACGCGCTTATCAAACTTAGCCTTTAGCAAAGGGCCTATACTAGCCATGTTCTCTTTAAACTGCGCTATCTCGCGGTTATTCTTCTCTATCTTCTTTTCGCATTCGCTTAAAAAAGAATCGGGAGTAAGGGTATTGGTTGTATTTAAAGACAGGTTCGGAACATTCATATTCATGTCAACAATCTGATTAGTTACTAAAATGCTTTGGCAATAACGGTGTAAAAGGTAGGATTAACTTATGCGCCAAATACTGCAAGAAACACCGCAAAGATAGCAAAATTCGGCGGCTGATTGGTTAAAGGATTAAGATGAGGTTAATCAGCATATTGTAGCGGTGCTTACAATCTCATTAACTTAAGCTGTATTTGGCCGTTAAGTTCTCCTCCTTCGCCGCACCACGGCGGTTTTTAAGGAGGAGTGGCTCGCGAAGCGAGACGAGGTGGTGCTTAAGTTAGCGACGTAGCCTTCACCCCATCCCCTATCACTGTTTCATATATCTGGCAGGTAAGGCCGGTTACAGCTTTATATTTATAGCTCACGGTATTTATAAACTCACCTATGGCGCTCTGGTGAACGATAGCAATAGCGCAACCGCCAAAGCCCGCGCCGGTAACACGCGCGCCCAGGCAGCCCTTAACTTGTTTTGCGGTTTCGGCTAGTGTATCCATTTCTAAACCTGTAACCTCGTAGTCATTTTTTAAAGATGCGTGCGAGGCATTCATCAAGCGGCCAAAGGTGCTCAGGTCGTTCATCTCCAGCACCTTCGCGGCTTCTTTTACGCGCAGGTTTTCGGTTATTACATGGCGCGCGCGTTTCTTTATTGTTTCATCGGCAAGCACATCCAGCCAAACCATATCGGCATTGGCCAGGTTTTCTACCTCCGAATTAGCAGCCTGTATCAGCCGCAGCGCTTCATCGCTTTCTGCTTTGCGCTCGTTGTATTTGCTGTGTATAAGCGACCGCGGTTTCTTGCTATCCATTATCACCAGCCGGTAATCATTCAGTTCCATTGGAACATACCTGTGGCGGATAGCCGCGCAATCCAGAAGCAAGGCATTATCCTTTTTGCCCAGCGCCACAGCGTATTGGTCCATTATTCCGC
>DATGWP010000025.1:0-9170 GCA_035299425.1 Chitinophagales bacterium
TTTTTCCTTTTGCTTTTTTTGATGCAAGGTAATAGCCTTAGCACCCGTTTTAAGGGTGGTAATGTTGTGAGGGCTAATCTTGTTGTAATCGCTTACCCGCTGGGCCGTATAGCAGCCTATTAAGAAAATATCCCGGTATAAATCCAGGTGGGGCTTTTTAGACAGATCAACTGTTTGTATGGCCTTAAGTTCTTTTTCGTCCAAATAAATTTCATCGGTTGATACTTGCAATATTTTGAACTCTTTACGCTCGAAATCCTTGTTGGTGTGAAGTCCCTCAGCGAATGCAGCTCTCATTATTGCCTTAACTCTGGCAATGTGCTTGCCGATTGTATTCGCCCTATAAGATTTTGAATTTAGGAAGCGAACAAAGCCATTGTAGAAGTCAAGGGTAATATCTTCAAAATTTACTTTGCCGTTTTCCTTTTGGTATAAGGCAAATTGCGCTTTGAAAGTTTTATAGTTCTTAATGGAACCTTCGACATAATGATTACCTCCATTCAGTCTTATACCTGCTTCTATTTCTTCGATATACCTGTTAAGATATTCATTTAAGGTTTCTTTCTTAACCTTAGGCGATATTGCGCTTCTCTTATCGAATTGCTCATCCAAATAGTTTCTCAGGCCTTCCGCAGTAATTTCGGTTTTGTTTATTTCAGCAAGCCCAAAATAGTCCTTGACTGCAGCACTTACCTTTTCAATTTGTCGGGTTGTATTCAATAAGTCGTTTTCAATGGTCGGGTTGTGATTCTTATATGCCTTTATTATGGCTTTATCCTTTGTTGGGCGTTGGGTGGTGTTATCCCATAGCTCGGGAAGGATAAGTTCTTTAAAGCCGTATATGAAACGCCTATGAGGGAAATTGGGATGGTGTGCATGAAGGCGTATGGAAGTTTCGATGTCTGCCTTTTCCTCCTTTAGTTTAAATATAGGCTCTTTCATTTCTATAATTTATGCAACAAATATAACGAGGTGTTACATTAGGTGTTACAGAAAGCTAATAATTATTTAGCACGGAATGATTAAGCGGTAATTAAGAAGTGCTATATTACCAATGAAAAGTAGGAAAACTAACAAAATGACTTAATGATTAAAAATGGTACAATGGTGTCCGCTCTCGACCTCACAAAATAAAAGGGTTTCAGAACAAATGTTTTGAAACCCTTTTTTATTTATTACCAGTCTTGAATTCCTACGCTTGTCTGCTCTCAATATATTTCATGCACAAGTCAACAGTAGCTTTAATACCTTTCTTATGCGTACGCTCAACACCATGCGAGGCTGCTACGCCGGGGCCTATTAAGGCAACCTTGTAATCTTTGCCGGCCCGTAGGGCTGCACTGCCATCGCTGCCATAGTACGGATATACATCTACTGCATACGGTATTTTAAACGACTCTGCCAGCTGCACCAGTTTTCTTCTAAACTCATAATCATACGGCCCAGATGAATCCTTGGCGCAGATAGAGCATTTAACTTCATTACCCTCGCAGGCATCGCCCAGCACGCCCATATCTATCACCAGCAGGTCGCGGATGGTATCGCTATAGCCTACCGTGCCGCCATGGCCTACTTCTTCGTAGTTGCTAAAGAATAGTTCTACCGGTGGGGCCAGGTTTTTCTCTTTACAAATACGTGCAATTTCAAACAGCACAAAGCAGCCGGCTTTGTTATCCATAAAGCGTGACTTGATAAACCCGTTCTCGTATTCGCGGTAGCGCGGCTCAAAGGCAACAATATCGCCCACACCTATACCCAGTGCTGTTACATCTTCCTTTTTGTAAACTTCTTCATCCAGCCTTATGTGCATGTTATACGTAGTCCGGTGTTCGGTTTCGCGGCTCTTGTTAGCATGCGCCGATGGATTATCAAATAGGAGAGTACCGGTATACACTTTACCGCTATGCGTTATAATGTTTACATACTCACCCTCGGCACTGGTTAGCAATAAACCACCCAGTGGGCTGAAGTTAAGTGTGCCATTAGATTTAATACCCGATACTATAGCACCCAGCGTATCTACATGCGCTGCTATGGCCAGTGTAGGGTTTGCGCCCAGGCTGCACTTCACTGCGCCTTTGTTGGTGTATTCAGCTTTATAGCCCAGGCGGGCAAGCTCGTCTACAATGTATTTACAAGCCTTATCGGTATAACCCGTTGGCGAATCTATATTCACTAATTCTTCAAGCGATTTGTAATTACTCATAATCTATAGGGGGGATTTTAATAGCAACAAAGGTGGAATTTGTTTTTATAAAACAAAGCAACGTATGCTGTCTGTTTAAACAAAAAAGGTTTACCGTTTGTTACAGTAAACCTTCTCTTATTTTTCTTCCCGGTTAATTATTGTCCGCTCACAGCCCCGTTAAACTCTGGTACTATCTGGTCTACCCAGGTAGCCATGCGCTGCTCTGTTTGGTCGTCCTGGTTATCTACGTCTAAGCACAGGCCTACAAATACATCGCCGCGCTGTGCTTTGCTAAAGTCGTGCTCGTAACCGGCGGCACTGGTAAAACCAATAAGCTGGCCTTTCCCTTTCTCCACTATCTCAGCAAATACACCCAGTGCATCACAGAAGTATGAAGCATAGCCATATTGGTCGCCCAGCCCGAAGAAAGCTACTTTTTTACCGGTAAAATCTATCTGCGTCATTTCAGATATATACTCTTCCCAGTCTCCCTGCAACTCGCCATCGTACCAGGTAGGCATGCCCAATATCAGCCAGTCGTATTTGGCCATATCGTCTTTCTTCTTCTTGTAAATTTCATTTACATCTACCTCACCGGCACCTATCTTAGCTTCTACCAGTTCCTTTATTCTCTTTGCGCATCTTTCAGTATTTCCTGTATCAGTGCCATAAAACAATCCAATCTTTGCCATTGCTTACTTCGTTTTTTCGTTGGTTACTATTTTTATTTTCTTCTTTCCTTTCTCTTTGCCTGTTTTTACCTTGTCTGGCCCTGTTTTTTCTTCTTTAGGCTTCAGCACATTAAACTTGCTGTTGTTGGTCATTACCTCTACAGCTTTGGCAAACACATTATTTA
The DNA here is from genome assembly GCA_035299425.1 of Chitinophagales bacterium. GTDB lineage: Bacteria > Bacteroidota > Bacteroidia > Chitinophagales > LD1 > Bog-950. Next base: position 3,045 of record DATGWP010000025.1, read on the forward strand.
CAGTGGCGTTTATTACACGATAAAACATTCCTGTGTCAAAAAGGTTTCTGCCTATGTTTGCTTTCAATCTTGCTTTTATCAGTTTCTCCGATTTTGCAAAATCGCGCTCAAAGTTAATCACCGTATCGTTTTTCACGGCACCAAAATACTGCCAGAAGGTTTTAGGCTGCATGCCATCCTTTAGTTTTATGGCGCTATCTACTACCGCTGCTGCCACATACTGTGCTAATAAAATAGTATCTACCTCAAAGTTGTAGAAGAACGAATCGGCAGAGGCATAACGGCTGTTAAGCTCACCGCGGTGCTTATCTACATAATCCAGGCAGAACCTGTTTTCTACCCCCTTGCGTATTAGCTGGTTAAACAGTGGCGAATTTGCGCTGGTATCTATAGGTACAAAAAAGTCGGGCTGCACACCACCGCCGCCATACACATCGCGGCCATTGCTGGTTTTGTAGTGCAGCGAGTCGGCAAACTTAAAGGTGTCTTTACCAAACAACTCGCCCGATTCTAAACGCTCCTTGTAATCTTCGCGGTAGTCTTTATTGCCTTGCCCGTATGGCTTTTGAATACAGCGGCCGCTGGGTGTGTAGTAGTGGGCAGTAGTCAATTTTAATTGAGAACCGTCGCTAAGCGTAAATGGTTTTTGCACCAGCCCCTTACCAAAAGTTCTTCTGCCTACTAATAAACCACGGTCATTATCCTGTATACAACCCGAAAGGATTTCGGCAGCGGAGGCAGAGCCTTCATCTATCATCACTACAATTTTACCATCCTTAAAAGAACCGTGGTTATTGCTGAAATACGGCTGGTAGCTGGCATGAACCCCCTGGGTGTAAACTATCAGTTTGTTATCGCCCAAAAACTGGTTACACATATCTACTGCCGTATACAGGTAGCCGCCTACATTGCCCTGTAGGTCAAATATCAGGTCGGTCATACCCTGGGCTCGAAGCTTCTCCAGCCCCTGGCTAAACTCCTGTAGGGTAGTGGCGCTAAAGCGCTCAAGGCGCATATAGCCAATGCCCGGCTGCACCATATAGGTGGCGGTTATACTGTAAATCGGAATTTTATCGCGGGTGATGGTAAAGTCTATCAGGTTACCTTCGCCCTGGCGCATCATAGCTACCCGCACTTTGGTACCCTTTGGCCCGCGCAGTTTCTTAATTACCCCTTCGTTCTCAATTTTTACACCGGCTACAATTGTGTCGTTTACCTTAATAATTTTATCGCCAGCCCTTAAGCCTACTTTTTCCGATGGCCCGCCGGGTATTACCTCCAGCACCATTATGGTATCTTTCAATATCTGAAAGGTGATACCCACCCCCTCAAAGTTACCTACCAGGCCTTCTTCGCTGCGCTTTACGTCCTTTGCCGGTACATACGACGAATGCGGGTCAAGGTCTTCCAGTACTTTCTTTATCGCATCTTCAATAAGCGGCTCCTCGTTCACAGTATCGGTGTAATACGTACGTATCAGGTTAATTACCTCTATAAACTTATCGGCCTGGTCATATTTACGCTTGGCTTCAGGTGTGGGTATCTGTGCCATAGTAATACCCATGCAAAAGCAGAGCACTATAAGCAGCCAATGTTTCATTCCTCTTATCATTCTGTTCGTTTCTGTTATTCAATACGAATGGGGAGCGAAAATAACAAAATACAGTGCCTGCCATAACTTAGATTTGGCCGCTTTATCAAACATTAAGACAGGTGAAAGATGTGTTAATGCGCAAGTGTTAAGGTATTGACGTGTTTATGTGCTAAGGTTTTAGCGCTTGAAGGTAAAGGTTGGGCTTTCTGGCATTGTGGTAATAACAAGGATTCAACTTCCTAACTGGTATTGCTTTATGCGACGTTGGTTTTGTGTTTATTGCTGACTGGCGACTGAAGGCTGTGGACTATTTTTCTGCCAATTGCCTTCTGTAAACTGCCAACTTCTCACAATTTCTTCTTTCTTCGTGGCGTTAATTTTAAGAGCAAAAAATGGAATATAAGTTTACAGACATAGAGAAGAACTGTAAGGACTTTTGGAAAAAAGAGAACATTTACAAAGTTGATATAGATACTACAAAACCTAAGTTTTATGTGCTCGATATGTTTCCCTACCCAAGTGGTGCGGGCTTGCATGTGGGCCACCCGCTGGGCTATGTGGCCAGCGATATATATGCCCGCTACAAAAGGTTGAAAGGCTTTAATGTATTGCACCCTATGGGTTACGATGCCTTTGGTCTGCCTGCCGAGCAATATGCGATAGAGACCGGTACACATCCTGCCATTACCACCGATACTGCCATTAAGCGCTACCGCGAACAGATGGATAAGATAGGCTTTAGTTTCGATTGGAGCCGCGAGGTAAAAACCTGCGACCCAAACTATTACAAGTGGACACAGTGGATTTTTTTGAAGCTGTTCAACAGCTGGTATAACCGGGAGAAGAATAAAGCTGAACCTATTGAAACGCTCATCTCCGGTTTTGAAACATATGGCTGTACCACAGGCTGGAAACAGTTTGACCCACAGTTGCACCCTGAGTTTTCGGCTGAGGACTGGAAATCATTTTCGAAGAAGCAGCAGGAACGCATCCTGCAGTTTTACCGATTGGCCTACCGCAGTTATACAGAAGTTAACTGGTGCGAAGCGCTTGGTTGTGTATTGGCTAATGATGAGGTTAAGGACGGTAAAAGCGAACGCGGTGGTTACCCTGTAACCCGCAAACGCATGCGCCAGTGGAGCCTGCGCATAACTGAATATGCCGACCGGTTACTGGATGGATTAAATACTATTGACTGGAGCGAGAGCTTAAAAGACCAGCAACGTAACTGGATAGGCAGGAGCGAAGGGGCTTTGCTGCAGTTTCATGTACCTGGCGCTGAGTTCTTGTTAGAAGTCTTCACCACCCGCATCGACACGCTTTTCGGCGCTACCTTCCTGGTAGTTGCGCCCGAGCACGAATACATGCAGCAACTGATTACCGATGAGCAGCGCCCCGCTATGGAAGAATACCTGGCCTATGTGGGTAGCCGCAGCGATATAGAGCGCCAGCAGGAGAAAGCCGTTACCGGTTGCTTTACCGGTTCGTATGCCGAGCATCCGTTTACCGGTATCAAAATCCCAATCTGGACGGCTGAGTATGTATTGGCCGGTTACGGTACCGGTGCTATTATGGCCGTGCCTGCCGATGATGAGCGCGACCGCAAGTTTGCCGAAAAGTTCGGCCTAACGGTTATCGAGATTATCGACAAGACCATGTACGAAGGGGCCACCATAGAAGATAAGCTGGGCAAAATGATAAACAGCGATTTCTTAAATGGCATGGAAGTGAAAGATGCCATAGAGGAAATGATTAAGCGTGTAGAGGAAATGAACATAGGCAAGCGCCAGGTTAACTATAAACTGCGCGATGCCAGCTACAGCCGCCAGCGCTATTGGGGCGAGCCATTCCCTATTAAATATGAGGTGCAGGGTGATACCGATTCGCCGTTTGTAATTGAAGACGATCAGGATGAAGCCGACATACCGGTAGGTTTAGATGAAAGCCAGCTGCCGGTAGAGCTGCCACAGGTAGAAAGCTATAAGCCATCAGGCGATGGCCGTAGCCCTTTGGCTACCAATGCCGACTGGGTAGCTAAGAACTTAGAGACCGATACCATGCCCGGTTATGCCGGCAGCAGCTGGTATTATTTCCGCTATATGGACCCGCAGAACAACACCGCCTTTGCAGGTAAAGAAGCGGTAGACTACTGGCAAAACGTGGACGTATACTTTGGCGGCAGCGAACACGCTGTAGGCCACTTGCTATACAGCCGCTTTTGGCATAAGGTATTATTCGATTTAGGTTATGCCCCCACCGAAGAGCCATTTAAAAAACTGGTGAATCAGGGGATGATACAGGGGGTGAGTAGTGTAGTGTACAGAGTTAACGGAACTAAAATTTTCTTATCCAAAGGCATAATTGACAAAGTCTTAAATTCTACTATTTATAACATTTCAGAAGTTGTTGATCAAGTCAACTTACAACTAGGATATCAAGCTTTCGACGGGCAAGGAAATACAACAGTAGCGGCTGCAAAGGTACCTATGGAAGAAGCTGCAGCTGCAGGTATGACTTTACTTAATCATACAATTAAGAATATATCAGCATTAAATATTGACATTTCATTCGTCAGCAATGATGAATTGGATATTAATGAATTCCGTAGATGGAGAAACGATTATGCGGATGCTGAACTAGTTTTAGACAACGGTAAATATATCTGCGGTTCAGCTGTCGAAAAAATGTCCAAATCCAAGTATAACGTAGTCAACCCCGACGATGTTATCGCTCAATACGGCGCCGACTGCTTCCGTATGTTCGAAATGTTCTTAGGGCCTATCGAGCAAAGCAAACCTTGGGATGATAAAGGCATTAGCGGCGTTAGCAATTTCCTGAAACGGTTCTGGCGCTTGTTTTACGATGATAAAGGCTGGCGTGTAACCGAGGAGGCAGCCACCCCAGCCGAGCTAAAGGTATTGCACAAAACCCTGAAGAAAATAGGAGAGGACATCGAAAAGCTAAACCTGAACACCTCGGTTTCGGCATTTATGATTGCCACCAACGAGTTAACCGCCCTTAAAACAAACAAGCGCGCGGTGCTGGAACCTTTGCTGATTGCACTGGCACCCTTTGCTCCATTCGCGACAGAATGGCTGTGGGGTGAAAATGGATTCAAAAACCAAGGCAGTATTCATCAAACGGCGTTCCCGCAATTCGATGAAAAGTACCTGACCGAAAGCGAGTTTGACTACCCGGTTTCTATCAACGGCAAGGTGCGCGCACAGGTAAAGCTAAGTTTAGATATGGATGCGCAAGAGGTTGAAAAACACATACTTGGCTTAGAACAAGTAACCAGATGGACGAACAGCGCAACCCCTAAAAAATTCGTTTTTGTAAAGGGCCGTATTATTAACGTGGTGGTGTAAAACCACGACTTGAAAAGAAGGGCGTCATTGCGAGGAGCGAGGCCCTGCGAGTGACGAAGCAATCCCCCCACTGAGAAGGAGATTGCTTCGTCGCAAAGCCTCCTCGCAATGACGAACCCAGGGTTATGACATTCTTCCAAAATAAAACCAACCGCCTTTACATAGTACTGAGCGCGTTTTTCATCGCCAACGCAATGGTGGCCGAGTTTATGGGCGTTAAAATCTTCTCGCTCGACGAAACCCTCGGAATCAGAAAACCCGTGTTCGACATCTTCGGTGTCCACTTCGATGGTATCAGCCAGACCTGTGGCGTCATCCTCTGGCCGTTTGTCTTCATCATGACCGACATTATCAACGAGTACTTTGGCGTTAAAGGCGTTCGCTTTATCTCCTGGATTGCTGCCATCATGATAAGCTACGCCTACCTCATGCTGTTTGGTGCCATGCACACAGCGCCGGCCGGCTGGTGGGTAAGCAGTAGTAACTACGGCACCGAGCTCGATTTCAACAAAGCGTACCTCGCCGTATTTGGCCAGGGCACTAACATTATCATCGGTTCCCTTATCGCCTTTATGGTTGGGCAGCTGATAGATGTGTCCGTATTTCATTGGGTGAAAAAGAAAACCGGAGAGAAATTCTTATGGCTGCGCAGCACCGGTTCTACCCTGGTATCTCAATTAATCGATAGCTTTATTGTATTGTTTGTAGCCTTCTACCTGCTCAAGCGCGGCCAGCCCGGCCAGTGGTCGTTTAACATGGTGCTGGCAGTTGGGGTGGTTAACTACATTTACAAAGTGGGCGCAGCTTTTTTACTTACTCCAGTAATTTACCTGGCGCACAAAGCCATAGACAACTACCTCGGTTTAGAAACCGCCACCAAACTCCGCAAAGAAGCTGTAGAAGGTAAGTTAGAGTGATTTTTTGCATAAGTCGGCTATACGGATTTCAAACTATTCCCCTTATTCTTTAATTATAGATATTTTAGGCAGCAGCCATCAACACCAGTCCCATCGCTATCAACGCCGGCATGGCCTGTATAAAAAATATCCTGCGGCTGGCGGTAACCCCGCCATACACACCGGCTACTACTACACAACCTAAAAAGAACAACGCTACATTCCTGCTCCACGTCGGGTCACTTATAAAGAAAGACCAGATAAGCCC
>DATGWP010000026.1:0-9975 GCA_035299425.1 Chitinophagales bacterium
TACCTACAAATCGAATGCTCTTGGCTATACGCCCGAAGTGATTCTGGCCGGTAGAAAGATAAACGATGATATGGGCGCGCACGTGGCCCGCAAGCTGGTGCAGCAGCTGATTAAGCTGCATAAGCAAATAGATGCCACCCGGGTACTGGTAATGGGCGCTACATTTAAAGAGAACGTGAGCGATATACGCAATAGCAAGGTGGTAGATGTAATTACGGAGTTGAAAAACTATTCGGTAAAAACAGAGGTTGTGGACCCATTGGCCGATGCCGAGGAGTTTCATGAAGAATATGGTATAGACCTGCACAAGGAGTATGGTAAAGATTATGATGCCGTGATTGTAGCCGTAAACCACGAACAATACACCAACCTGGGCGATGAGTTTTTTGCAAAAATTTTGAAGAAGGATGGTATTGTAGTAGATGTAAAAGGCGATTTGAGAAATAAGGTTAAGCAGTTTAATTATTGGTCATTATAAAAATAGTGTTGCCTTCGTTTCTTTTGAGGGATATACATATTATATAGCAATGAAAAAGATATTAATTACAGGTGGAGCAGGTTTTATAGGGTCGCATGTAGTGCGCTTGTTTGTAAACAAGTATACCGATGCGCAGATTGTAAACCTGGATAAGCTTACGTATGCAGGTAACCTTGAAAACCTGAAGGATATAGAGGATAAACCCAACTACAAATTTGTAAAGGGCGACATTACCGATGCTGAATTTATTAATAAGCTATTTAACGACGAACAGTTTGATACCGTCATTCACCTGGCTGCCGAAAGCCATGTAGACCGTAGTATATCTAACCCGCTGGAGTTTGTAACTACCAATGTAATAGGTACCGTTAACCTGCTGAACGCTGCCCGCAATTTGTGGGGCTGCAGCAAAGATAAACCTATGCCAACCGATAAACGCTTCTACCACATCTCTACCGATGAGGTATATGGTGCACTGGGAGAGGAGGGTATGTTTACCGAAGAAACTGCTTATGACCCGCATAGTCCTTACTCGGCCAGCAAAGCCAGCAGCGACCACTTTGTAAGGGCCTACTACGATACGTATAACTTGCCGGTAGTTATTTCTAATTGCAGCAACAACTACGGGCCTAATCACTTTCCCGAAAAGCTGATACCGCTTTGTATTCACAATATAAAGAATAACAAGCCACTGCCTATATATGGCAAAGGAGAAAACGTGCGCGATTGGTTATATGTGGTAGACCACGCCCGCGCTATAGATGTGATTTTGAATAATGCCAAACCGGGCAGCACCTATAATATTGGGGGCCACAATGAGTGGAAGAACATAGATGTAATACGCCTGCTATGCAAAATAATGGATAGCAAGCTGGGCCGCGCCGAGGGTGAGAGCGAAAAGCTTATCACTTTTGTAAAGGACCGCGCCGGCCACGATTTGCGTTATGCTATCGATTCTACCAAACTGCAAAATGATTTGGGATGGAAGCCATCGTTGCAGTTTGAGGAAGGGCTGGCTAAAACAGTTGACTGGTACCTGGCAAACGACGAATGGCTGACCAATGTAACCAGCGGAGGCTATAAATCATATTACGAAAAGCAATACGTAGAACGCTAGTAAATAAAGCGTCATTGCGAGGAGGCTTTGCGACGAAGCAATCCCCCGCATAAAACGAGTAAACAATGTACGAAACACAATATCACTCTTTCGATTTAAGTAATTCATCATTCCTTATTACAGGAGGGGCCGGTTTTATTGGTTCTAACATTGCCGAGTACCTATTAAAATACGGTGCCAAAAAAGTACGCGTGTTCGATAACCTGGCCACGGGCCGCGCTTCGAACATCGAGCCATTTAAATCGAATCCTGCGTTTGAATTTATAGAAGGCGACCTGCGCGATTTAGCCGCTTGCCGCAAAGCCTGCGAGGGTATAGATTATGTGAGCCACCAGGCCGCACTAGGCTCTGTACCCCGCTCTATAAAGGAGCCCTGGAACACGAACGATGTGAACGTAGGTGGTTATGTAAATATGATAACCGCGGCTAAAGATGCCGGTGTAAAGAAGTTTGTCTATGCATCATCATCTTCTGTGTTTGGCGATGAGCCAAGCCTGCCCAAAATTGAATCGCGAATTGGCAAGCAGCTATCGCCTTATGCAGTTAGCAAGTATGCTAATGAGTTGTATGCCGATGTTTTTCATAAAACATACGGATTACAGGTAATAGGCCTGCGCTACTTCAACATCTTCGGCCCGCGGCAAGACCCTAACGGGCAGTATGCAGCTGTTATCCCTTTGTTTGTTTCTAAAATTATGGAACGTGGTGAAGTGTTTATAGATGGTGATGGCGAACAAACCCGCGACTTTACCTTTGTAGAGAACGCTGTGCAGGCCAATGTGCGCGCTATGCTTACCGATAATAAAGATGCAGCCGGGCAGGTGTTCAATATTGCAGTGGGAGAGAACTTCTCGGTTAATCAACTATACAACAACATAGGCAAGCTGCTTGGCAGCGACCACCGCCCTACCTATCGCGGCGCGCGCGCCGGCGATATACGCAACTCACTGGCCGATATTACCAAGGCCAAGAGCTTGCTTGGCTACGACCCTCAATTCAATTTTGATAAGGGGTTGGCGCTTACGGTAGATTACTTTAAAAACTTATAAAACAGAAAGGCCGAAAGTTTCAACTTCCGGCCTTTCTGTTTTACAGCGCTTACTTGGTTTAATACCCTGCTGTAGTTTCGCAATGAAACCTGAAGCCGAGCTTTAAACCCAGCGAGCAATTAAAATTATTTCCGTAGTCTCTCACGCCTTCGCGTACCTCCTTATCAAAGTACACCAGGTTTGTAAAGTTTATCTGTGGGCCAATAAAAAGGTCGCCATGGTCAAATAAGTGAACCTCTGCACCAAATAATAAATTCCAACCAAGCGATGCCAGGTCTTTCATTTGGGTAGTAGTGTAGTTGTCTTTATCCTTTACGGTTGAAACTTTTTCACCGTCCCATGCATAAGTGCTGGCATTGAAAGTGCGCAATACCGGAAAATTAAAACGTGGGCCGGTGGCAAATTCAAAGGTACATTTGTTCATTCTTTTAAACAGGTGAAACTCTACCGGTACATTAAGAAACCCCGTGTGTGATAATATCCGTTGGTCAACATACTTATCGCCTAAAAAAGGTGTGGTGGTATGCCTGTAAAAACTTCCCTGCATTCTAAACCCTAAACCTGCCGAAATAGCAAATACCTCTACCGGCCGGTACATATACTGGCCGCCTATATCAAAACCAATGAACGGCATTTGAAACTCGTACGGCTCGGGATTCTCGAATAATTTGCCTTTACCATATATATAGTAATCGGCGCTGGGGGCTATGTGAAACTCACCGGTATGGTGCCAGAAACCGGCCTCGGCCTTTTTATCTTTTTCGTCGGCTGTACGGAAAAGAGGTTTAACACCGGCAAAGCTACTGGTAAAAACGGCTAGAAAGCAAAAGGTGATGAAGTAGGGTTTCATATGGGGTTTCTTTTAGTTATAGGCAATTTGCAAAGTATATTTCAGGTTTCAAAGCAGCAGCGAAGACTATTTTAACCAGCCATACCTGCCATTTTGCCAGCCAAAATTTGTTGATAAACGCTTGTTTTTCCGGCTTTTGGCAGGTTAATCTGCAATTTGTCATGACCTGTGTCAGTTTTGTTAAATGGTATGGTGATTGACAAAAGGAGGTAACAAAAACTAAAACTTATGGGAAAAATAATTGGAATTGACTTAGGAACCACAAACAGCTGTGTGGCAATTATGGAAGGGAGCGACCCTGTTGTGATTCAGAATGATGAGGGTAGAAGAACTACCCCTAGTATTGTGGCCTTTTTGGCAAATGGCGAGCGCAAAGTGGGCGACCCGGCTAAGCGCCAGGCTATTACCAACCCTACTAAAACTATATCATCTATTAAGCGTTTTATGGGTATTCGCTACAGCGAAGCTGGCAAAGAGATACCCCGTGTGCCTTATAAAGTAGTGAAAGGCGATAACGACACTGTGCGTGTAGATATCGACGGCCGCCTTTATACAGCACAGGAGCTTTCTGCTGTTATTCTTCAAAAAATGAAGAAAACAGCCGAAGATTATATAGGCCAGACTGTAACCGAAGCGGTTATTACCGTACCGGCTTACTTTAACGATAGCCAGCGTCAGGCTACTAAAGAGGCAGGCGAAATTGCCGGCTTAACGGTAAGAAGAATTTTGAACGAGCCTACCGCAGCAGCACTTGCTTATGGTCTTGATAAGCAAGGCCGCGATATGAAAGTGGCGGTATATGACTTGGGTGGTGGTACCTTCGATATCTCTATCCTTGAAATGGGAGACGGTGTGTTTGAAGTAAAATCTACCAATGGTGATACGCACCTGGGTGGCGATGACTTTGATAACGAAATTATCCAGTGGCTGGCTAACGAATTTCAGGCTGAAGAAAGAACCGACCTGCGTAAGGACCCTATGGCCCTGCAGCGCTTAAAAGAAGCTGCTGAGAAAGCAAAGATTGAACTTTCATCTTCTCAGGAAACTGAAATCAACCTGCCATACATCACTGCTATAGATGGTGTGCCTAAGCACTTAGTGCGCAAACTAACCCGCGCTAAATTTGAGCAGCTGAGCGATGCACTGGTAGAAAGAACATTGGCTCCGTGCCGCCAGGCCCTGAAAGATGCCGGTTACTCACCTTCTGATATTCATGATGTAATCCTGGTAGGTGGTTCAACCCGTATACCTAAAATTCAGGAAGTGGTAGAGAAGTTCTTCGGTAAAAAGCCAAGCAAGGGTGTTAACCCCGATGAGGTGGTAGCCGTAGGTGCAGCTATACAAGGTGGTATTTTGAGCGGCGAAGTGAAAGACAATATAGTACTGGTGGATGTAACGCCACTTTCGTTAGGTCTTGAAACTATGGGTAATGTAATGACCCGCCTGATTGATGCCAACACAACTATACCTACCAAAAAATCGCAGGTGTTTACCACAGCGGTAGATAACCAGCCATCGGTAGAGATACACGTACTACAGGGCGAGCGCGCCATGGCAAAGGATAACCGCACACTGGGACGTTTCCACCTGGGCGATATACCACCTGCACAACGCGGTACACCGCAAATTGAAGTAACCTTTGATATAGACAGCAACGGTATAGTACACGTGCATGCTAAAGATAAGGGTACCGGTAAGGAACAAAGCATCCGTATAGAAGCGAACAGCGGCCTGAGCAAAGAAGAGATTGAAAAGATGAAGAACGAAGCCAAAGCCAACGAAGATGCGGATAAGAAAGCACGTGAGGCAGCTGAAAAGGCTAACCAAATCGACTCTTTAATCTTCCAGACCGAAAAGCAACTGAAAGAAGTAGGTGATAAAATACCTGCCGATAAGAAAGCTCCGATAGAAACTGCCTTGGCCGACCTAAAGAAAGCCAAGGAAGCTAACGACCTGGAAGCTATGGATAAGGCAGCAGAAACCCTGAATACGGTATGGCAGGCAGCCAGCCAGGATATCTACAACGCTACCCAGCAGCAGGCTGGCCCTGAGGCGGCAGCTAACGGCGCAACCGGCGCAGCGCCTGGTGGCGATGATGTGCAAGATGTTCAGTATGAGGAGGTTAAAGGAGACGACAAGAAGTAATAAATAGTTTTGTTAAAGGTTAATAGTTAACGGGAAATTACCCTTAGATTTGCATCCCGATTAGCTATTAACCTTTTCTTTTTAGTCTGAATAAAGAGAAAGTAACCCTGCAAAGGGATAAAGAAGTTGGATGTTGCCATGGTTTTTAAACTATAGGCGGCAACCCCGCCCGAAAGAGCGGGGTTTTTTTATGACTTTGTCTGAACTTTGATTTGTGTGATTGGTAGGATGGAGGCATGGTGAATGCGAACAGCCCATAACGGAGTTAAACACTCCGGATTATTAGTAGTTCCGAGTTGTCCCACGCAGAGCCGTGGGAACACCCGGAACAGCGGGAGCCGGCAGTAGCGCAATAGCAACGGAGTTAAAGCAATTGAACTCAATTAATATTGAACTTGGAAATCTCGGTATCCAACAAGCCGAGATTTTAGGTAATACATCAATTAGTATTCAAACAGGATATAGAGCCATAAACCCATCTTTTGCGGTATCAACAACGCAAAATGGGTTTTATAGGTCAGGAGCTGCAGGAAGACTAGGCAACGATGGTATTTATTTTGACAACACGATTGATGGGGCAATAGCAGAATTTCAATATCATTGCCCAGAAATGACACCAGCTGTATTTGAGCTCAAATATACTGAGGGCACCGTGCTAGAAATTAATCCTCCATCAGGGTATTTTAACCAGCCCTTACCGTTTACTCAAGATGCAAGTATTCTGATGGCGCTTTCCCTCAGGGCTCCAGGAACCACTAATTTTTTAATCCGTTATGGATATTCGGTAGGAAAACAGATTCAATGAAAAAAAGAAAAATGCGCGTGTATTCCACCTTTGTGGAAGCTCATGGAAAATATAATAACGAAATATTTTGTCCTGTTCAAGACGGATATAAATTGCTTCTAGCAATTTGTACAAATTGTGGCGAGTTGTTTGTTATAGATATGGAAAATCCTTTAACATGTAATTTGACTGTTAGGGATATTGCAAAGCACAGCTTATGTCCACAATGCAATTCCCCCCTTTTCGCAACACTCGAAAGATATCCAGAAACTTTTGTAACTAAGGATAACCAGGTTGGTCATTATGTAACACAATCGTATATCCCAACTGATGACGAAACCAAAATAATAGAGGCATGGGAAATTTTGCCGGAATAAATTTGAACGCAAGAGTATAAACTGTATATTATATAAAACATATTTTTATGTGATATTACATTTTTTGTACCGGGCGTGGTCTCCGCTAGAAAAATAAATATGGTGGGCCTCTGCTGTGAATATATAACAGCAACAGCACCGGGGAATAGGCAGCAGCTCGCTTAACTACACCCGCCACTTTGACTACAACAGCACCAACAACCAGCATGTAGAAATAAGCAACGGCTCGGGCACTACCTTTAGCACCTTGTGTTCCCTCGGGGTCTCTGAAGCAAGCCTGTGCAAAGCAGGACCCCGAGGCTATGGGCTACGGAGCGCGCGCTCGTTAAACCTACGCAGGGTCCGCCTGCTAAACCCTGGCTCCGAGACCCCGCGTGCACGCAAATTTTTTTCGTTCAAACTTTGAAGTGACATTGCGGAACACTTAGAATAACGGTGTGCTTCATTCACTTTTTATGCATCAAATTGCTTATCCATAAATCCCCCAAACAGGGTATAGCAAACGCATGTGTTTACCCGTTCAAGTAACATGTAAACCAATTAACCATGCGTAAACATATTACAACAACTCTACTTTTAATTTTATTAAGCGCTGCCAGCTGCCTTTATGCTGCATCGGCACCAAAGGCAAAAGCCGATGGCATAAATCGTACGTATTACTACACGGCTATGCTGTATGGCAATATTAAAGTTGACAGCATTGCGGTGCACAAGGCCGAGCGTGAATTGCAGGCGTTTAGCAATGGGCAGCTGGTAAAAATATACCGTGTATGCCTGGGCCAAAACCCTGTAGGCCCCAAACAGGTTAACGGCGACAAAAAAACGCCCGAAGGCCTATACCGTATTAGTTACCGCAATGCGGGCAGCCTGTATCATAAAAGCCTGGCTATAAGCTACCCCAACAAGCAAGATGTTGAGCGGGCAAAAAAAATGGGCGAATCGGCTGGTGGTGATGTAATGATACACGGCCTGCCTAACTTTGATGCGGAAGCAGGCCCCGATAAGTATACCAATGACTGGACATGGGGTTGCATTGCCCTGCGCAACCACGAAATTGACGAACTGTTTGAGCGCGTTAAGCCCGGTACGCCTATACTTATTATGCCTTAATCTAAAAAGTACGAAAGGCCGCAGTGGGCACAGCCTACGCCCACATGATTATAAAACAAAATGCCAGGCCCTACAGCCTAGCATGTTGTTTTGTTTCAACGTTCTTTGTTACGCTGTCCTTCTGTTGTCTTTGTTTTTATCGGTAGCACCTTTTACTAAAAAGCCTACAATCAATCCGAGGATAAAGCCGCCAAAACCCAAAAGACCCGCATAAGTGCCTATGCGCTCAGGGCAGGCCTCCGTAACTTCCTGATCGGTTACAGTAGTGCCATCGGATTGGTTAGTGTTATCAACTACTGCCGGGTCGGTGGTGCCTATTGGGTTATCGGAGTTGCCGCCATTACTGTTTTGATAGTCATTGCCCTGGCCGGTCCCGCTGCCCGATTTTGTATTGTTATTGTCGCCATCTTTTAATGGTATGGTCTCTACATGCGCATGGTCTTCGGGGTTGTCTTTATATACCGATTTTACGCTGTCTTGCGGGCGCCTTTCGCTGCCCAGGTATTGTGCGTTGCTATTGCCTTGTGCGTTCAGGGCTGTAGCTGCTGTTAGCAGCAGGCCTGTTATCATTACATTTTTCATATTGGTTTGGTTTTATGTTAAACTGTGTTTTGCAAACTTCCCGCCATTTCAGCGCGCATCATTTTTTTAGCATTCGCAACCCTTAAGACTCATTTTGTTGTTTTTTAATACTAAAAAGCATATACATTTGGGTAGTAATAACCCCAGTATAATGGTAGCAATAACCGCCTCACGCCGTCTTTTCCGCCCCGACCAGCTAGCCTCGTTTATCGATTGGTCTATCGTGGTTTTGTTTTTTCTGTCCGGCTTGTTCCATCCCAATCCCACTGTTTATTATAAAAGCATGGCGGGCATCTTTGCCATCATCATTATTCCCTTGCTTACATTCTGCTACCTGGTTTACCTTTTTAGCGAGCGCAATGGCGAGCGCATACAGGGCGAGCGCCGCAAAGACCCGCTGATAGCGCAGGAAATATTTGGCACCACCCGCGCGGCTTTTGTGGTGGCTTGCATGGCCGCATGGCCTGCCGGTATGTATAAGCTGGGTATGCCCACCGGCCTGGTTTGGACCATAGAAGAAATGGGCCTGACCTGGTGGATGGTAGTTATACAAATGTGGGCCGGTATAGTAGCGGTAGATGCCATGACCTACTGGAAACACCGCCTGCTACACACCCGTGCTTTCTTTCCGTTTCACAAGCACCACCACTCTTTCCGCGACCCTACACCATTTGCAGGTTTTGCTGTAGGCCCGCTGGAGACTCTGCTAACCTTTTGGCCACTACTGCTTATTTGCCTGCCCGAGGCCAAGCACTTTACACCGCTCTATTTCACAGCTATTGTATCGTTTGTATTCCTCAACCTGTACCTGCACTGTGGCGTTACGTTTGGCTGGTTAGAAAAACTATTGCCCCGCGTATGGCTCAATAGCTCGGCCTGGCACAACATCCACCACAGCGATGTAAACGCCAACTTTGGCGAGGTATCTTTTATATGGGATAAGCTATGCAAAACCAGCAAGCAGGATATGCTGGCGCGTAAAAAATCCAAGTAAACACTATAAGGTGCAAACCATAACTATATGATACTTGAATTTATTCTCAAACAATGGGGCTGGATAGCGGCCTTTACCGGAGCAATTTTTTTATTTAACAACTGTGATTCCGAACCCAAATCAGAAACGCCTGTTACAGAAAATAAAGCAAGTGCTGCACCAATTCGCCATTATGAGGCTTTTGATTTATTGAATAGTTATTCGCCTGAAATTGATGGTGGGAAGGAAATAACCGTAAACGGCACAGTGCATGGAGTGTTCACTGACCAAAACGGCTCGGTTTATGTTTTGCTTAAAGATGAAGAGAACCGTTACTCTTCAAAGAAATATGTAGAATGTTACATTTCAACTTTTAGCCAGGTAAGACCGGAGAGTTTAAAGGTTGGCGAATACACGCAAATACAAGGAAGGTTGGGCCAACTGCCTAATGAGAATGTTGTAATGATTTCCTGTAAGATTAACCCTTATTAGGTTGCTTCGGCTCTATTT
>DATGWP010000027.1:0-15376 GCA_035299425.1 Chitinophagales bacterium
ACTAACCATTCACTAAAATATGGCAACAGGATTTTTTAAAGTTCCGCAGGCAATTAACGAACCGGTAAAGAGTTATGCGCCGGGCAGTAAAGAAAGAATTGAACTAAAAGCCAAACTAAAGGAGATGCGCGCCGAAGTGCGCGATATACCTATGTATATCGGCGGTAAAGAAATCCGCGAGGGTAAAAAAGTAACACTGCACCCGCCGCATGACCACAAGCACCTGCTGGGCCATTATTACAGAAGCGAAAAGAAACACGTAAAACAGGCTATAGATGCAGCGTTGTCTGCGCGCAAAAAATGGTCGGCCATGAGCTGGGAGCAGCGCGGCGCTATTTTCTTAAAAGCCGCTGAGCTTATTGCTGGCCCTTACCGTGCCGAGCTGAACGCTGCAACCATGTTGGGCCAGAGCAAAAATGCGTTTCAGGCAGAGATTGATTCTGCCTGCGAGATTATAGATTTCCTGCGCTTCAATGTGCAGTTTATGACCGAGATATACGCCATGCAGCCGGCCTCATCACCAGGTATATGGAACAGGTTAGAGTGGAGACCTTTGGAAGGTTTTGTGTTTGCATTAACCCCGTTCAACTTCACCGCTATTGCAGGTAACCTGCCCAGCTGCTGTGCGCTAATGGGTAACGTAGTAGTTTGGAAACCATCTGACGCGCAGGTGTATTCAGCGCAGGTGTTGATGAAGATTTTTAAGGCCGCCGGTGTACCCGATGGTGTTATCAATCTTATTTACCCCGATGGGCCAGAGGCCGGAGATGTTATTTTTCAGCATCCCGATTTTGCAGGTATCCACTTTACCGGTAGCACGGCTGTGTTTCAGGATATATGGAAAACTATAGGCAACAATATTCATAAATACAAAACCTACCCGCGCATAGTAGGCGAAACCGGTGGCAAAGATTTTATTCTTGCGCATCCATCGGCCGACCCTAAAGTAGTAGCTACGGCTATCAGCCGTGGTGCGTTTGAATACCAGGGGCAGAAATGCTCTGCGGCATCGCGCGCTTATGTACCGGCCGGTATATGGAATGCGGTGAAGAAACAAGTGCTGGAAGACCTTAGCACCATGAAGATGGGACCGACTGAAGACTTCACTAACTTTATCAATGCGGTTATCAACGAGAGAAGTTTTGATAAGCTGGCCGCTTATATAGACGGGGCTAAGAAGAGCAAAGACGCAAAAATTATAGCCGGTGGCAATTACGATAAACGCAAAGGTTATTTTATAGAGCCTACCATTATACAGGCTAAAGACCCTAAGTATGTAACCATGTGCGAGGAGTTGTTTGGCCCGGTGCTTACAGTGTATGTTTACCCCGATGATAAGTTTGAAGAAACGATTAAGCTGGTAGATTCAACCAGTATGTATGCCCTTACCGGTTCTATCATTTCGCAAGACCGCTATGCTATAGAGATGGCAACCACCCGCCTGCAAAATGCAGCAGGGAACTTCTACATCAACGATAAACCAACCGGTGCAGTTGTAGGTCAGCAGCCATTTGGCGGCAGCCGCGGCTCGGGCACCAACGATAAAGCCGGCAGCCTTATAAACCTGATGCGCTGGGTAAGCCCACGCACCATTAAAGAAACATTTGTGCCACCGGTTGATTACAGGTATCCGTTTTTGGAGAAGGATAAGTAGTTTATCTTTTTAAGAAAAATAAAAAGGCAAAAAGGATAACCGATAAAGTCAAAACTATTATCAACTCATATTGGGTTGAGGATTCGTCATCTGTGTTGGAATTATCCTTTGCTGAATATTTGTTATTTAAATACTCAGCAACCTTATCAGAGGATAGTATGTTCTGATTGTGTAGTTTTTCGCTAATGAGGTACCAGTATTCTTCAAGTCCATCCAGTTTTAAAAGAAATACATCTTCGTCAATAAATCCATGTTTGAATAAATATTTCGAATTTTTCCTTTCAATAAGCAAAGTGTTTTCGCCCAAATATTCCCATTTAGAAGTGTCAACTATTCCATGTTTTGAGATCAAAAGTTCATTGTTTTTTCTGAAAATGTATGTGTTTAAAGGTCCATCCTTGTTGTCAATAAGAATCCAGCGTTTATCAATAAATGAATTAGTGTTTTTTATTTCCTTCGAGTAAGATTGAATTCTATCAATTAAATGTGTGAAATAGCTTTTCATATGGCTTTATGGCTATGACAAAATAAAATTAAATTGGTAATTGTAACAATACAATAATTGCGGGGCATCACTCAACGTATAATAATATTAATTGCATCCACGTTAATCAGCTTACTAATAGCAGAGGGAGTCTTGTGTTTTATCTATCCGCAACAAAACAAACTATTCGTCTGGCAACCCAACCTGCAGCATACCTTTCATCCCGATTCTACTATCCTGTATGGCGTACACGGACCATCAACCTTTACTATCAATTCGCAGGGTTTTCGCGGTGATGAGTTTAAAAACGACGGCACTAAAAAATATCTGTGCATTGGCGGTAGCACTACCGAGTGCCTGTACCTGGATGATAAAAAGACATGGCCTTATCTTACGCAACAATTACTCACTACTAAGTACGCAACACCCTCTATCATTGGCAGCATAGGTAAAAGCGGCTGCACTATCCGTGAAAATTACATACAGCTTAAATACTATGTGCCACAACTAGGCAAAATAGATGGGGTGATAATGATGGCGGGTATTAATGACCTGATGAAGCGCCTGAGCCGTGATATGCTGTTTGAAGATGATTTCAGGTTTACGGCAGCGGTAGAAGATTCCTTCGTCAATACCATTTTTTTGAAACAGGGCCGCACTAATGAAAAGACCTGGTTGCGAAGAACAGCACTTTTTAAAGTGTTGCAAAATGCATTACATAAAGCTAAACCAGTAAAGTGGGAAAGTGTGCAGGATGATAGGGGAGAAGTTTATCAGGCATGGAGAAATAACAGGCAGCATGCTTCGGCTTTTGTTGATTCGCTTCCTGACTTGAGCGCGGCGCTTGCAGAGTACGAGCGCAATCTGCAAGCGATATACGCCGAGGCCCAAAGGCAACAGATACAGTTGGTACTTGTAAATCAACCAGCCATTTACACAGACAGTCTGAGTGAATACGCGAATGAATTGCTTTGGATGGGTGGTGTTGGCGATTTTCAAACAAAAGCGGGGTGCAGGTATTACTCGCCTAAAGTGCTAAACGCTGCCTTGTTGCTTTATAGCCAGCGTTTGAAACTCTTCTGCACCGGTAAGCCCGGAATTAAATTTATTGACCTTGCCACCCAATTACCCCGCGATACGTCTGTGTTTTACGATGATTGCCATTTTAATGAAAGCGGTGCGCGGAAAGTAGCCGGCATAATTTCTGAACATCTGGTGCATTAACATTTGTGAACGTGTTAAAACTTTTGACTTAATAGAGCGTTATTTGTACAATGAAAGTGAAGGCGGTATTTCAATTATTACTTTATGTGGCTATACCCCTGGCTATAGGTGGCATGTCGGGCTATTTTTCTGCCGATGCTACGCAGGGCGAATGGTTCATGAACCTTAATAAGCCCTCATTCAACCCGCCCGATAGCGTGTTTGGCCCGGTATGGACGGTGCTTTACGCGCTTATGGGTGTCTCGCTTTTTTTAATTGTAAGGGCCGAAGAGAGCCTGAAACGGATTGACGCTATTTTGGTTTTTTGCATCCAGATGTTTCTCAACTTCTGGTGGAGCATATTTTTCTTTTTTTTCGAGCGCCCGGATGTAGCCTTTGGCGAAATAGTATTGCTGTGGCTGGCTATAATCTGGATGATTGCTAAGTTTTGGAAAGTAAGGCCGGTGGCTGCTTACCTGCAGATACCCTACCTGCTATGGGTTACATTTGCAAGCGTACTCAATGCGGCAATTTGGTGGTTGAATAAATAGTTCGATGGGTGTTGCACTTTTCGAAAAAGTGGAACATCTACTTATTTTCACCCACGTGACCATTTCCGAAATTCAAAAACAGTATTGGGATTCTCTTTCCGCAGTTTACGATGACCGCGAGGCTAAGGCAATTACCAAAATAGTGTTTGAAAAAGTGTTGCTGCTTAAGTCGCACATGCTTTTTCTCGAGCGCTTCCGCTTGCTCACCACTCACCAGCAGGAGAGGCTAAATAATATTCTACAGCGACTGCTCACCAGCGAACCTGTGCAGTATGTGCTTGAAGAAGCTGATTTTTACGGATTGAAGTTTAAAGTAAATGCCGGTGTTTTAATACCCCGCCCCGAAACCGAAGAACTGGTAGAATGGGTGCGCTCGGAAATTTCTGCGCCCTCTGCGCACATGCTCGATATAGGAACCGGCAGCGGCTGCATACCAATAACAATTGCCAAAAGCTTTCCCGCAGCGGTTATTGAAGCCGTAGATATAAGTGAAGATGCTTTGCTGGTAGCAGAAGAAAACAATAAACTGAATGGCACAGCGGTAAAGTTTAGCCGTATGGATATACTTACTGAAGAGTTGAATGCCGATACTTATGATGTAATCATCAGCAACCCTCCGTATATAGATGTGACCGAGCAAGCGCATATGTCGGCTAACGTATTGAAATATGAGCCGCACCTGGCGCTGTTTACAGAAGGTACTGATGATTTGATTTTCTATCGGCGCATTTCTCAACTGGCTAATAGCAGCCTTAAACCCGGAGGCAAATTATTTTTTGAAATTAACGCTGCCCGCGGCCCGCAAGTGGTTGACTTAATGGGTAAAGCCGGTTTTGTGAACGTGCAATTGCGCGCCGACTTAAGCGGTAAGGACAGAATGGTAATGGGAAAGAAGGCATAGCAACTGCCTTATTGGGTTCATAATATGACCTTTCAATCTTCAGCTTTTGTTCTTACATTCATTACATGAAGAAGATTTTACTTTCTGTATTTTCTATTCTTTGCTCCTTCGCTGTTTACTCGCAGTTTTGCAATTCGCAGCGTTACCAGGATACTATTTTCCATCAGGTAACCATGACCACCTATAAATTCGGCAGTGCTACGCCATTTGGAGTGCTGGCCCAGCCGCAGGACTTATACCTCGACTTTTACGAACCTACAGGCGATACACTCACCAAGCGCCCTCTAATAGTATTTCAGTTTGGCGGGGGCTTTACCATAGGCTGGCGCAGCGAACCGGTGATACCCCAGTTTTGTGAGTACTTTGCCAAGTGCGGTTATGCAGTAGCCAGTATAGATTATCGCATTGGGCTAAATCCGCTGGATACCAATAGTACTGTGCGCGCCTACTACCGGGGTGTGCAGGATGAGCGCTCGGCATTGCGGTATATGTGCCAGCGTGCCGACCAGTTTAAGTTTGATACCTCGCTTATAATACTTACCGGTACCAGTGCCGGTTGTTTCTGCGCCTTTGCCAATGCCTTTACTACCGATGCCGACAGGCCGGCATCTACGTTTGGGTCGCTACTGGAGCCTGATGATATGGGCTGTATGGATTGCTCGGGTAATAGCGATTTCGGGCTACGTATTCCGCATATTAAGGCTATAGTAAACCAATGGGGCGCTATAATGGATACAGCTTATATAGATGCCGCTGAAAATACTCCTGTGCTCTCTTTTCATGGCGACCAGGATATACTTGTGCCTTATGTATACGGATATCCGTTTCAGCTGCCGGTTTTCCCTAAGGTGTATGGTAGTGTGCCTATTCACGAACGGTTGACAAATGCCGGTATATTCAATGTGTTTCATCCGCTGGTGGGCTATGGCCACGAACCTGAGCTACTGGCCCCTAACCTTAATGATACTATTTATAACTATACCCGTCCGTTCCTGTTCGAGATACTGAAACCGGTAACCTCTGCTATTACAGGCGATACAGCCTTGTGCTCCGGTACCCTTGGCGCATACTCGGTAGTTAATACACCCGGCAGCCGCTATTGCTGGAGTGTTTCGGGCAATGGTAACATAGTAAGCAACACCGGTAATGCTATAACGGTATTGTGGGCTGATACCGGTTTGGCTACAATTTCGGTAAAAGAGATTAACCAGGCATTGGCAGAAGGAGAGGTGCAGAGTTTTCAAACGCAGGTAGTGCCCCATGCACAAAGCAATTTCAGCTATACTACCAATGAGCTGGATGTGGAGTTTACCAACCTGGCTAGTAATGCTTACTCCTACTACTGGAATTTTGGTGATGGCACTTTTGCTACTGATACAACCCCGGCTACAAAATCGTACCTGAGCGGAGGCTCCTATACTGCAAGCCTGTATGCAGCTAACAATTTTTGCGCAGATACTTTCTCTGCCTCATTTGCGATAGACTCGTGCCCGGTAGCAGATATCACCTATCAGCTAACCAACTTCAACGGCTTTTTTTATACCCCTTCTACCAACACCGGTTCTTATTTCTGGAACTTTGGCGATGGCGATAGCGCGGCCGTAGCATCGCCCAATGTGTTTCATCAATATGGGCAAAACGGCGAGTATACCATCACCCTGCAGGTGCAGAACGAGTTAGGCTGTAAAGCAGTTGATACGATGACCGTGACAGTGGCCGTAGCTACGGCAGTTAACAACTTAACCGGCAGCGCTATTTCTATCGCGCTTACCCCTACTGGTGATTTACAGGTAGTGGGCCTGACTAACTTTGAGCAGCATAACTACTACGCCGATATATTTGATGTACTTGGCCGCGCTATCAGCCACGATATGCTGGATGATTCGCATACTACGCTTTCAACATCTACCTATGCCGCAGGCGTTTACATCCTGCGCCTTTCTAATGGTGTAAACTCATACACCGCAAAGTTTGTGATGCATTAGATTTTTGCATCTACAAAATCGGCGTTGTTACAAACAGATTGATAATCAGAACTTAACAGGCTATAGGGCGTATAGATAATATATAAACGCATTATTAACCACACCAAAACAGAGAGAATATGAATCCACACATCGAAAAAATTACCGGTCCGGTAAGAGTGCCCGGCCGCGAAAAAGCTGCTTGTAGCAACAAATCTTTTGTAAGTTCACTTCCCCCGGTGTATATGATCAGTGCTGTTAATGCCACCCGGGTATTAATCATGCGCTAATATGAAACAATGTGTAACAAGCGCAGGCGAAACTGCCGACCAGCCAACAATCGATTTATCTATTTACATCATTCCTAAAGAAGAAAAATCTTCATCGGGCAAAAAGTAGGAAACTACTTTTTGCCATCTTCCCAATCTGCCGTTTTACGGGCGAGTTCCTGGGCAAACTTTTTTACATCTTCTACAGCATAAGGGTTACCGGTGGCGCGCGCATAGCTCTCACTCATGCTTAGCATGGTTTGAAAAAAGTGCGAGTGCATTTCATCGGTCGTCATTTCGTTGGTCCACAGGTCAATCTTCAGGGTTTCCTTTTGCACCATATCCCATATAGATATCATAATGCTTTTGCAGTCGCGCAACTCGTTATTCTTGTTGTCGGTGGCTGACCACTTAATATCCAGCGGCACGTTTTTATCGCTTAGGCCAACCTTAAATCGTATTTCTGATGTTTTAGCTATCATATAAAAGTATTGAGTAGTTAGTATTGGGTATTTAGAAAATACAGGGGTGATTAATTATTGTTTTCAATCCATCGTTTTATAAGTACGGTAAGTTCATCCTGTGTAGATTTGGTCATGTCGGCCTCGAACCAGGCATGCAAGCGGCGCACGCTTTCGCGGTAATCAAAGGCCGGGTCATCTTTAAACTTCAGCACCATTTCATGTAACTCTGCCGGCCTTGGCCCCCAGGTGCCTACCAGGCTCAAATCATCTTTGCGCAGGCAAACCAACTTGGGTATAGAGTCTGTTCCGGCGGTTTGGTAGGCCTGAATGATATCGGGGTGCGTATCGCGCAGCAATATGCGAAAGTCAATCTTATCTGATGCCGAAGCTATCATGCACAGTGCCGGCACACCCCAGCTGGCATCGCCGCACCAGGGCTCGCTAATTACCAGCCATATCCATTCTTCTTCCAAATCGGACAGCAGGTTATACAGTTTTTGGTTCAGGGCTATGGTATCCAGCACTTTCTTCATCCGCTCCAGGTTAGAGCGGGTATAGCGAAAGGTGCTGTCGTTAAGATAAATACCGGCGCGCTCAACCCTTTGCTCCAGTATATCATCAGTAAGCTGAAGATACTCTTCAAACGAAAGCGTTTCGGCTAATACAGAATCGGTGATAGTTGCCTGTTGCATGGGGCGCGAAATTGCAATAAACCTGCAAACTTTAGAAAGTTTTTATTCAGAGGGGCCAGGCTATACCAGGTGCTGGTAATAGGGGAGGCTTTGTATATCTATTTATTGTGTTTTAAAAATATATTAGTGCCCTGTTACCCACTAACCTATGTCAAAATTTCTCCGGCTTATTCTTTGCTTCAGCATAGTTTCAATTTACTATAAATGCGAGGCACAGCAAGAGGCTGATAATGCTTTAGCCTACCGCAGCCAGGTAGTAGATACTTTTTTTGGAACGGCTGTGGCTGACCCTTATAGGTGGCTAGAATCGATGCATTCAGATAGTACCGAAAGATGGTTGAAGGAGCAGCGAAAAATAACAAGGTCGGCTCGTGCAAAGTTCGGAATGAAATATATAAGTCTTTACACGCAGTTATACAGATATGGAAGAGTACATGGTGACAGGCTGTTTAAAGAGGGGAGATATTATTTTCATTATAGAACCAACGCTGAGAATGGAACGCCTGTATTGTATTACAAAAGCCATCTTGATGACGAGGACAGCATAGCGTATAATCCGAACCACGACTTTAAAAAGACTAATTACATTATTCAAGGCTTTACTGTATCCAACGACGGCCGCTATCTCGTAGTTTCATTATCTAAAGGAGGTAGCGATTGGCGGGAGATAAGGGTAAGGGATTTACACCAAAGGAAAGATTTGCCTGACATTATACAATGGGCAAAGTTTAGTAACCTGGTATGGTTTGATAATGGGTTTTTCTATTCCAGGTTTAATGACCTTTCGGAAGAGGAAAAGCAGGTGGCTTCTAACAAGGGACAAAAATTATGCTACCATAAATTAGGCAGTCCGCAATCTGAAGATAAGGTGATTTATACTGTTTCGGATGCGGCCAATTCTCCTATGCATTTCGAACTTACCTCTAACGGGCGTTACCTGATTATTTACAGTGTAGTAAAAATAAGCGGCAAATGGTGCAATGTGGTTTCATATAAAGATATGAGCGGCGGTATATATAGTGAGGATAATTTATTGATAGCTACTCCACGAAAGGATGAGGTGGCTTATAACGTAATAGATTGTATTAATGACCGGTTTGTAGTAATGACAAATTTAGGGGCTCCTAATTACAAAGTGATTTCGTTTCATAAAGATTCTATAAACTGGGCTGAACCACTAATTCCTCAGTATGCCGAAACTTTAAAAAGCGTTTATCATATCGACCACAAATTGTTTTGCCTTTATTTCGATAAAGGTGTGTTTAAAGCTGTGGCATTTGATTATGCGGGAGTTGCTATTAGCACCATGAATTTTGACCTGGGAACTACAGTTTCCGGTTTCAGCGGCAGTCCTGATGATAGTGTGGTTCTGTTTTATCAAAACTCTTTTTACTATCCTATGGTAGTAATGAAACTCAATTTGCAAAGCAACAAAGCGGATGTATTACACTCTACAAAAGTGTATTATGATGCGGACCGGTATACTACAGAAATAGTAAACTACAGAGGAAAGGATGGTACGGAAATACCGATGTACCTTACTTACAAAAAGGGATTGAAAGTGAAAAATAATAACCCGGTGCTTTTGTACGGATATGGCGGCTTTGGTATTTCGGTTAATCCATTTTATGATTATGGTAACATCATTTTTTTTGAAAGCGGAGGCATATTTGCTGCGCCATTAATAAGGGGCGGTGGTGAGTTTGGCAAAAACTGGCACGACGCAGGTAAGGGACTACAAAAGCAAAACAGTTTCGACGATTTTGCTGCTGCTGCCGAGTATCTGACTAAAAACAACTATACCTCACAGAGCAAGCTTGTTATCAAGGGCGGGTCTAATGGTGGATTGTTGGTAGGTGCTATGCTTACGCAAAATCCTACTTTGTTTATAGCTGCCGTAGGCGAAATGGGAGCATATGATATGCTTCGCTATCATTTATTCACTGGCGGAAGATTTTTGGAGGACGAATACGGTACGGTGAAGGATTCGGTTCAATTCCTCAACCTAAATAGCTATTCGCCCTATCAGAATTTGAAACAAGGCACCAGTTATCCAGCAACATTTATCAGAACAGCTGCCAACGATGAGCGTGTGCCGCCATTTCATTCGTATAAGTTTTTGGCTGCGTTGCAGGAAAAATCAGCTGGAACAAAACCCCATATACTGCATTTTCAGGAAGATGCGGGACATACCGGTAGTATAACCTTTGATGCCTATGTGGAGGAAGATGCCTTGGTGTGGGCATTTATTTACAAACAGTTGGGCATGGATCCTACTTTAGGCTTTTAGAAGCTATAATTGCGGCCCGAATGTTCCCCTTCTTTCTAAACCCCGCTTACTCCGAAAACTTCAATTTGCCTAATGGCATTGTGGAAGTACCCAAGTGTATTGTGCAATTTCAGCCCTGGATGGGTGCCCCGGTTAAAGATACTTTTGGCGGCAGACCTATATTAAAAGTAAACGATGAGCCCATGTTTGCCGAGGTAGCAGTAATGACTCACCTTGCTAACAGCGGCTGGCAGGTGCGGTGGCTTATTACCAAAGGCAGAAGGAACAGAGAGCCGCTGAGTATCGCCCAATGGAAAGATGAGAGCTACCTTAAGCAAGAGCATTTGCCAATAGATGAGCCTCAAGTGGCTAAAGTGTTGGCCGCCGTGGCAAGGGCAAACAATAACGGCTACGAAGGTTGTTGGGATTTACTAGCCTGGATGAACGGGCAGCTTATTTTTGTATTGGTTAAACGCAACAATAAAGATTTTGTAACGCCGGCACAGAATGCCTGGCTGCAGGCGGCCCTCTCTCTCGGTTTGGCCGATGAAAATTTTATGTATGTGCAGTGGGACCTAAACCCGCGTTGCGCCTGATGTATTAAATATTTTCGTTCCTTTTTCAATTTGGCACAACATTAGAATAGTAACAGGGTAAGGGCGGTTTTCGCCCCACCAGTTCGGTTTACCCTTAAAATTTTTGAATGCCATGAAGTTTCTCCTCAAGTTGTTGTTAGTTCTGTTTTTATTACCTGTAATATTAATTGGGGGATCTTTTGTGATGAGTTTTTTATATGCCACCTGTAAGCGTGAACTGGCTTAATCTATAAAAACCAGACTATGAAAAATTTTTTCCTCTTCCTTTTGTTGCTTACCGTAGTACAAGCCAAAGCCATTATTCATGTAATTGAGGTAGAAGATGACCAGTTTAATCCCGCTAATCTTACCGTCAGCGTGGGAGACACCATTCAGTGGTCGCGCGATATAGGGAACGTACATCCGCATACAGTTACATCAGGCGATATTCCGGACAGCGCCGCTACCTTTGATGCTCCTATCGAGTCAGTAACCCCTACTTTTACATACGTAGTACAACTACCTGGTGTATACGATTATATCTGCACTATTCACGCAGGCATGGCCGGCAGGTTTACAGCCATAGGGCCCTCAGCAATAAAAGCCACCGCGCAGGATGCTTTTCTTAAAGTGGTTAACCCCGTGCGTGGGCAAAAGCTTATGTTTTTCTATGAACTGAAAAAACCAGGGTCAACCGATATTATCCTTACTGACTTACAAGGCTCGAAAATAATGGAGATTAATGGAGGAATGCGCGCCAGTGGTTCCTACCAGGAAGAGTACTTTTTGCCCTTATTGCCTAAAGGAATCTATCTTTTGCAGCTAAAAACAGCTAAAACTACAATAACCCGCCAGGTAATGTTATAGTACCTAACGGTTTATTATGGCTGAAGAAAGAGGTATTAAATATTTTTTGGCTCTTGTATATGGGTTACCCGCTCGCCCAGAGGTTCGCCATGTTTTCCAAGGTTATTAAGCTGGTGGCTGCGCTCCTTTTGTCCAACCATCGGATTCTTCTCTATCAATGTTCCCTTGCCGGTATGGGTTCTTTCTACAGCGGGCTTTTTACTTTTATTTTTTTTCATGGCTGCGTTGTTTAGATTATTGTAAGAATAAATAGTGCCATTTCCTGCTTATTGGGTTAGTGTGGGTTTAGTGGGGAAATATTGCACACCATCGGTTGGTTTATACCACAAACGCCCCAGTCACAAACAGATTGCTGAGCCCTTTACAAATTCCTGGCAAAAAAAAGTATTCAGAAGCTTGCCTATACCCGTAAACTATGATGTTCGTGTTTGTAAATCTATTTAGTCTATCAATTTGGTAGATTAGTTAATTCAAGTATTTTAGCTTTTCTAACTAACTGGTTTTTTGCAGCTTATGAATATTAAAACGAAAGAGGATCTTGCTGAAATATCATGGTTTGTAGATATGACCGATGGCGACACGGCTTATTTAGGTGAACGCGACCCTACACGGGCAAGTACCTTTGGCCATTGCCTGAATATATTACAAGCCGCCGAGCGCAACGGTTTTAAAAATGCATTACTGCCAACCGCCTACGATACAGGGCTTGAGCCACTGGCTTTTGCCCTGGCTGCGCAAAGCCATACCCAAACTATTAAGCCAATAGTAGCGGTGCGAATGGGCGAGGTTTATCCTACTACACTGGCTAAGCAATTGGTAACGCTGGATGATGTGTCGAAAGGGCGCTTTATCATCAATGCCATATCTTCTGATTTTCCGGGGCAGAAAACTCCGGCTACAGAGCGCTATGAGCGAACAGGTGAAATACTGGATATTTTAAAACAAGGATGGGACGGAGAGGCTATCGATTTTGAAGGTAAGTATTACAATATGCACCTGGATGCCAAACCGGTTAAATGCAGATACAATACGCGCCCGCTGGTGTACTTTGGTGGTATATCGCCTGAGGCAAAAGAGATAGCAGCTAAGTATGCCGATGTGTATTTAATGTGGCCTGAAAAAATTGAGATGATGCGCGACACCATTGTGGAGGTATCGGAAATGGCGGCCAGGCACGGACGTGTAATTGATTTTGGACTGCGTATACATGTAATAGTGCGCCCCACAGAGCAAGAAGCAAAAGCCTATGCCAAAAAACTTGTAAGCAAGCTGGATGACGAAGTGGGTTTAAATATCCGGGCCAAACACCAGGATGCAGCATCGTATGGGGTATTCAGACAGGATGAATTGCGAAAGGGAGCTGATAGCGAAGGTTACATAGAGCCGCTGGTATGGTCCAGTGTAGGCAAGGTATTCTCCGGTTGCGGCAGCGCGTTGGTGGGTAGCGGTGAACAGATACAGCAAAAGCTACACGATTACATGGGTATCGGTTTCCGCGCTTTTATACACTCCGGTTTTCCGCTGATAGAAGAAAGCGATTATTATGGCAAGCTTGTAATGCCTTATATGCCGGTTAAGTCGCTGGGAGAAGTGTACGCACAGGTTTAAATGTACAGACTGATGTAAAACAAAAAGGCAATCCTTCTGGGTAGCCTTTTTGTTTATAGAAGGTCGGTTGCATCTTTATCTGAATGGCATAAATGAAAAATGCCGAAGAATAATCTTCGGCATTTAGTGGGAGCTGAGGGGTTCGAACCCCCGACCACTTCCGGCCTGTTAGTCCGGAATGCTCTGAACCAGCTTTTCTATGCGGCTCCTGCTTTTCCAGGCTTTAATTTGCTTTTCGCGCAGCATCGCCTGTTTTTTTTCTTCAAATGGTTGCGTGTAAACAATTTGCCAATCACTTGCCCTGCCAGTGTAACCTGTATGGTTACTGTTATGCTTTCGTAATCTTTCGGTCAAGTCATCGCCAGTATAGCCAACATAATAGCTATTGATGGAGCTTGAGTAAAGTATGTAAACATTGAATGGCATAAATGAAAAATGCCGAAGAATAATCTTCGGCATTTCGTGGGAGCTGAGGGGTTCGAACCCCCGACCCTCTGCTTGTAAGGCAGATGCTCTGAACCAGCTGAGCTAAGCTCCCTTTTCCGTCTTGCGGAGCGCAAATGTAACCGCTCAATTTAAATTTTCAAACTTAGCCCAAAAAATATTTTCAAAATTTTGATTTACAGTGTTTTCAGCGGCTAAAAAGAGTGTTTTATACTACCTCTGCCACTACAAACACACTGCCTGATACCAGCACTGTATCGTTTTTGTGGGCATTTGCTCTTGCGGCCTTATATGCTTTCTTTACCGTGGGGTAGGTTTCTCCATGTAGTTTAAAGGGAGCTGCTTTCTTTTGCAACTCTGATGCATCCAGGCCGCGGGGTATATCGGCCTTACAGAAATAGTAGCGGGCCTTTTTAGGCAACAGGGCCAATACGTTCGATATATCTTTGTCGGCTACGGTGCCAAACACAAAATGAAGCTTACCTTTAGTAGTATTTCCGATTCCCTTAACCAGTTCGCGTATTCCACCCTCATTGTGTGCTGAGTCGAATATCGTCAGTGGCTTTTTGCCGATTACCATCCACCGGCCAATGAAGGATGTGTTTTTAGCTACATTCTTCAGCCCTTTCTTTATTGACTTCTCTGATACTTCAATGCCTTGCTGCTGCAGCTCCTGTATAGCCGCCAATGCGGTAGGAATGTTCTTTTGCTGGTAGTCGCCATGCAGGTCGGTTTTAAAGAGCGTTTTAGTGTGCCTAACCTTATCGGCAAACACTATAGCAGAACCTAAGGTTTTTGCTTTTTTGACAAACACCGGTTGCGTCTCTTTTTGTGTTTCGCCTATTACTACCGGTATCCCTTTCTTAATAATACCGGCCTTTTCGCTGGATATTTTTGCCAGGGTATCGCCCAGAAACTGTTGATGGTCTAAACTGATATTGGTAATAACAGACAGGAGGGGAGTTATAATGTTGGTAGAATCTAACCGGCCACCCATACCGGTTTCTATCACAGCAAAGTCTACCTTTTTCTCTTTAAAGTATTGAAAGGCCATGGCCGTGGTAATCTCAAAAAAAGAGGCATCTACACTTTTAAACTGTTCCATGTTCTCCTCTACAAACCGGGTTACAAACTTCTTGCTGACGTACTTGCCGTTAATCTTTATCCGCTCGCGGTAGTCTTTGTAATGAGGCGAAACAAACACGCCAACCCTGTAGCCCTGCTGCTGTAGTATAGATGCTGTGATATGCGTTACTGAGCCTTTGCCATTAGTGCCGGCTACATGAATACACTTTAAATCGTTTTGCGGATTGCCCAGCATATCGCATAGCCTGGTAATATTACCCAGGTCGGCGCGGTAGGCGGCGGCCCCTACGCGTTGAAACATGGGGAGCTGCTCTAATAAATATTTTAAAGTTTCGCGGTAAGTCA
>DATGWP010000028.1:0-32900 GCA_035299425.1 Chitinophagales bacterium
ATTTGGCTATAGCGCTATCGGGGCTGGTGGCGTGCAGCAGCTCTATCTTGCTTTCGCCTATTTTAAAAAAGGAGGTGTCAACATACTCAGATTCAACGGTTTCTGTCTTATAATGGGCTACACCCAGCAATTTGGCAAACAACTCGTTCGATTTTTCAAGGTCTTTAACAGCAATTCCTATGTGTTCTATCTTATGCATCGGACAAAATTTCTGATTAACCACAAAGGAATAATTATTGCTTAACTTTGCATTGTAAATTTATAAGCCATGTTATTTGTATCAGAAACTGCGAAAGCCAAGATTGAAGAGATTAAATTAAAGGACCACAAGCCAGAGCACTTTGTGCGCGTAACCGTTAATGGTGGCGGCTGCTCGGGTCTGTCATACAAAATGGATTTTGACAACGAGTTGAAGGCCGACGACCAGGTGTTTGAAGATAAAGGCGTAAAGCTGGTTACCGACCTGCGCTCGTTCCTGTACGTATGCAACACTACGCTTGATTTTTCTGACGGATTGAACGGTAAGGGTTTTGAGTTTAAGAACCCGAATGCATCGCGCACCTGTGCCTGCGGAGAGAGTTTTGCAGTGTAGCATCTAAGCTTTCGCACAAGTTAAGGACTTAACAGCCTCTAGCCTTTTCTATACGAATAGGATTTTGCCACCACAGCCATTAAGAGGATCACTACCAGCATCATAGCTATCATGTAGTACCAGTTTTTACTTAGTATTACGGACAGCCTGTAGCTTTTGATACGCTTATTTAACAGCGTGTACTTTGTATCTCCCTCACTAAGTTTCTCATATTCAATGACGGCCTCTTTTACATTTCCGTTGCCTTCCAGGCTTAGCGCGCGCATATATTTAGCATCTGTTAAGGAACTGTCAATTGCTAAAGCCTTGTCAAAGTCAGCCAGCGCTTTGTTGTACTGCTTAAGCTCATACAGGCATAAGCCCCGGTTGTAGTAAGGCTCTTTTGCATCGGGAAACGTATCTGCTAACTGCGTATAAGAACTTACGGCATCTTCAAACTTACCTTCATCAAACTGTTGCTGCGCCTGTACCGATAGGGGATGGTCCTGCACCTCTGCACCGGCAGAAAGAAAAAACAACAACACTATCAGCAAAAGGGTTTGCTTCACACTTACCGGTTTGGTTGGGGTGAAGATATGCAAATTTTGACCTGTAATGGCTAAACGGATATACCTTAAAGGGTCTGTATAATTATTTTAATACCGCTACTCGAATTAGTTTTTTTTAAGTACTTGCTCACTCTATTGTCCTTGTCTATACAATCTTTAAAATACGTTTCCGCGTATTCTTTGTTAAAGGCACATTGCTTGAGTGTGGATGTTTTATATTCTTCTGCATAATAGACTACCCTGTATTTCTCACTAGGAAACAGCTTTGATAAATCATTTTTAGTGAAAAACTTTTCAAAACCAGTATCCTCTTTATGTGCTAAAGGATGAGAATCCGAATGAACCTGAACGTACCAAATACATCCTTTTTTTGCCACTCGGGCTATGTCAGCTACAATTTGTTGATACTCACCTTCAGGAAAAAAATGTAAAATATTAGATAGTATTATTCCATCGAATAATACCCCATCTAAAGCTCTACTTTGTAGCGATTCTACTTCATTTACTTTCCTAAAATATTCAGGGTCTATATCATGTATTCGCTTTCTCAAATACCCTAAAGCTGTTAAATTTTTGTCAACTGCCCAAAATCTATAATCCCCTTCAATCATATTTATAATATAAGGACTTTGGCCGCAACCAAAATCTAAAATATTACCAGATTGTAAGTACTCAGTAAGTACATTCTCAAATCCAGATTCGTAAACTTTATTTGGATAGTTTTCATAGCGACTTCGCTCATATATTTCTTCCGGTGTATCTGGGAAGTCCATGTTTGTCATAGTTTACCGTATGATTTAAATCTTTGTAAGATAGTATAAAACAGAAAAGCCGCTCTAATGAGCGGCTTTTCTGTTCGAATAACAACACCGGTTACTTAATACAACGGAAACTGTTTCATATACTCATTCACCTCGCCCTTTACTTTGGCTATGGTGCTTTCGTTTTCTATATCGGTTACTATGCGCTCTATCCACACAGCAATCTGGTCCATGTCTTTCTCTTTCATACCGCGGGTGGTAACTGCCGGTGTACCCAGGCGGATACCGCTGGTTACAAACGGGCTCTTATCGTCAAACGGCACCATGTTTTTGTTGCAGGTAATATCAGCTTTCACCAGTGCGTTCTCAGCTTGCTTGCCCGATACATTTTTGCTGCGCAGGTCTATCAGCATTAAGTGGTTATCGGTTCCGCCCGATATAATACCATAGCCCTTGCCTACCATAGCGGCTGCCAGTGCCTGTGCATTTTTAATCACCTGCTGCTGGTAGGTTTTAAACTCAGGCGTAAGCGCCTCGCCAAAGGCAATAGCCTTGGCGGCTATTACATGCTCCAGCGGTCCGCCCTGTGTACCGGGGAACACCGCACCATCCAGTATGGCACTCATCATCTTGGTTTCGCCCTTCGGTGTTTTTTCGCCAAACGGATTTTCAAAATCTTTACCCAGTAGTATAACACCGCCGCGTGGCCCGCGCAGTGTTTTGTGTGTAGTGCTGGTTACTATGTGGCAATACTGCAATGGGTTCTTTAATAAGCCGGCGGCAATCAAACCTGCAGGGTGGGCCATGTCGGCCATTAGCAACGCGCCAACCTCATCGGCTATAGCGCGGAATTTTTCATACTCCCACTCGCGGCTATACGCCGATGCACCGCAGATAATCAGCTTTGGCTTTTCGGCCAATGCCGTCTGGCGCACTTTGTCCATATCAATAGTGCCGGTCTCTTTCTCTACCCCGTAAAACGATGGCACATATAGCTTACCGCTAAAGTTAACCGGCGACCCGTGTGTTAAGTGCCCGCCGTGCGACAGGTTAAAGCCCAGTATTTTATCGCCGGGTTTAAGGCAGCCTAACATAACCGCCGCATTAGCCTGCGCGCCGCTATGCGGCTGCACGTTGGCCCATGCTGCGCCAAACAATTGCTTTAATCTTTCTATCGCCAGTGTTTCGGCCTCATCTACAAATTGGCAACCGCCGTAGTAGCGCTTGCCGGGCAGGCCCTCAGCATACTTATTGGTAAAGCAGCTACCCATGGCTTCCATTACCTGTGCCGATGTAAAGTTTTCAGAGGCTATCAGTTCAACCCCCTCGCGCTGGCGGTGAAGTTCCTTGTTTATCAGGTCGAATATCTGTGTGTCGCGTGTCATGTGCAGTGGTTTATATAGGGCGCTAAAATAATGGCGGGCGGCGAGTAAAAAGGGGTTTTTACTAACAGTGTTGGCGGCTCGTTGTCAGAATCAGGATAAGGAGGATAAAAAGGATAAAACAAGATAAATGCACAGCCAATTTGCTGCTAATTCACTTTCCCTTCATTTTTTTCAGGTATAGATATCTTTTGAGGGGCGAATACTTTTTTAAACTGTAAGATTCTGGAGCCGAAGTTGATCAACATGCCAACGGGCAAATTATATGCAACCACATAGTTTTTTGCTTGTGCCAGGTGAACATCCTCTAAATTGATAATTGCTTTTATTTCCACCACCACCTGACCTTCTACAATAAAATCTGCTCTACGTGTACCCACCAATATGCCGTCGTAATAAATATCCTGTTCTTTCTCGCGCTCAAAGCTTAAGCCGGCTTTCTCCATTTCTATAGCAAGGCACCTTTGGTGTATCACTTCCTGAAAGCCATTACCCAATGTATTATGCACTTTCATGGCAGCCCCATTTACCTTATATGTAATGTCGTTCAAACTCATATTATTGAAAATTTATTATGAATTTTGGCTGTTATCCTGCTAATCCTTTAATCCTGCTAATCCTGATTCAGACAATGGGCGATTACTTCATATCCACCAACTCCACATCAAATATCAAATTAGCCTTTGGTGGAATGATAGGCGGGTGGCCTGCATCGCCGTACGCCAGAAAGTAAGGAATGATAAGCCGCGCTTTGCCGCCTACATTCAATAGCGCAATACCCTCATCCCAGCCTTTAATCACTTTGCCTAAACCCAACTGAAAAGTAAGCGGCTGCTCGCGCTCGTGGCTGGAATCAAAGAAAGTACCATCGGTAAGCATACCGGTATAATGTACCGATACATGGCGGTGTTTGCCTGCTTTGGCACCGGTGCCCTGTTCTTCAATAATATAATGTAAACCGCTTTCGGTGCTTTGTGCGGTAGGGTAAGCTTGCTTGGCCCAGGTGCTAAACTCTGTGAGTAATGCCTGTTGTGCGGCCTGCTGTTTCTTCTTGTGTTCTTCCAGTTTCTTTTGGTAGTCGCTCATGTGTTTGCTTTTAAATTGCGGTGCAAGTTAAATAACAAATACATGAATTGCTCAGCTGCATTTCTTTACGGTCTTTAGACCGTTGTCAAACAGATACTATTCCGCTTATCAGGCTGCCGTTGTCTTTAGCCAACGGTTTAATGGCATTCCTGCATTTACTTCGTATTTCCGCCTTCCGCCTTCGCACTTCTAACTTCCCTAGCATCCCACATTAAACGGAATACTAAACTCCTGCTTCACCTTTTCGCCTTTGGCGTTTTCGGCTGGCTTCCAGGTAGGCATTTTGCTCAGGGCATCTATTATCAGCGCGTTTACTTGTGCATCGCTGCTGTAGCGGGTTATTTTGGCGTCGGTTACCTGCCCGGTTTCGGTTACAGTAAACTTTATAGCCGCAAACTGAAACTTCTCTACTGCCTTTTTATCATTTATCTTGTTTATCACATTAGCTATAAAGTAATCTGATAGTTGTTTAAAGCCACCGGGAAACTCCGCCTCTTTATCCGGCACCAGTGTAAGGGTGCTCTTGCCCTCTACTACTTTGTTGCGTGGACCCAGGGCATCTTCCTTTTGGTCCTTATACTTGTACTTTATTTTCACGGTTACATCGCTGCCCATGGCTGCTCCGCTCAGTAGGTTCTTTTGCTCAGTAGTCAGTTTATCGCTATTGCTTTTGGCTACTACCGGTTTGCCGTTTTGCATAGCCGATATTTCTACCGATACATAATCCAGCACTTCGGCATAGCGCTTTTCGGGGTACACATATTTAGGCGGCTGCGGATACTCGTTTACCCGGCGCTGCTGCAAAAAGTAGCGCTCATCGGCCGGCATTTCCATACTGGCCCATATTAAGTTAGACAGGTCGGTAATGCTGGTAGCTGCGGCTGCCTTTGTTTTAGTATAGGTAGGTGTTTGCCTTTCGGGCAGTTCGTATTTGCCGCCCTGGGCAAAAGCGCTGCCACACAGCAGGCATACAAGCACGGTTAATAGTGTATTCTTCATATCCGTTTATTTTACCTCAAAGATAAGCAGATGTTGCTTGCTGTTAGTGGTTTAACCAAACATTAACCTGTCGGCTAAGTGCCTGTTGGTGGGTAATAAAATTACCGGCAGCTGCATGGTATTCTGTTGGTACTATGCTCCGTTTTAGGCTCTTACACGGGTAAGAATTTCGAAATATACGTTTGCCGCACCGTAAGCGCCGGGGTATTTTTGAGCCATCAAACAATAACTCAGTAAAATATAAACTATGAAAACACTA
The DNA here is from genome assembly GCA_035299425.1 of Chitinophagales bacterium. Classification (GTDB taxonomy): domain Bacteria; phylum Bacteroidota; class Bacteroidia; order Chitinophagales; family LD1; genus Bog-950. Next base: position 5,628 of record DATGWP010000028.1, read on the forward strand.
AAAAGCTATCTGTTGGCTACCATACTGCTGGTATCAATTGGCTATACACAAGCGCAATGCTATGTATTTCCGTATGTAAATGCCCATGCCGGTAACGCCACCTTTTCGGCCTGGATAGATTCTGTTAACTTCAACAATGCCGTATATCATTGGGACTTTGGCGATGGCGATACGGCGCAGGAACTTTTTACATCGCATACCTATACGCAGTCGGGCACCTATAATGCCTGCTTCCATTACGATAATGGCAGTTGCACTATAGATACCTGCCAGACACTGCAAATTGATATATGCAATTTCGGGCCATATATAAACAGTACTACCAATCACCTGGATGCCACCTTGAGCGTGCCCGGCATGCCCGGCGGCGCTACATATAGCTGGGTGGCCGACCTTGGCGGTGGGCCCGTGCTCACATCTACCAATGCCAGCCCGGTATTTACTTTTCCGGCTTATGGTTGGTACTGGGTGCGGGTAGAGGTTACACTCCCTAACTCGTGCATGGATACAGCCTTACAGTATATACAGGTAAGAAATGTCTGCGCTGCTAACTTTTATCATTCCACACCGGGCACTACAGAGTTACAGTTTTTCCCTTCGCCCTTCGATAGTTCAAACCTTAGCACCTTTACCTATGCCTGGACCTTCGGCGATGGCGGTTCTTCAAGCGACTATGTACCTACACACGATTTCGGCAGTTTTGGTAAATACAATGTATGCGTAACCGTTAGCGACGGGCAATGCTCCGATACCTATTGCGATTCGGTAGTTGTAGCACCGCCACCGGTACCTACACACTGGATATTTGGCAAAGTACATAAGGGTAGCATTAATGCATGTGCCTCTACGGTGTATTTAATACGTGAAGAAACTCCCGGCTTTTTAAGCCTGGTAGACACCTATAACACGATTGATTCAGGCGGTCTTGGCTGCCTGGGCGATTATCATTTCAGGGCAGATGAGGGCGTGTATTATGTAAAAGCAGCCCTGCTGCCTACCGATGTTGACTATGCATCCTACCTGCCCACTTACTATGGCAATGAACTTAACTGGGCCAATGCTACACCGCTGAGCCTATACAGCCAGCAGGTGAATATAGATATAGATTTAACAGCGGGTGTAAACCCCGGCGGGCCGGGTTTTGTAGGCGGCTGGGTTTCGCAGGGCGCTGGCCTGGCTATTGGCAACAATAACGAAAGCCGCAGCGAGGGAGACCCGCTACCGGGCATTCAGATAAACCTGCTTACTGTAAATGATGTGCCGGTGGCCTCTACCTATACCGATGTTATGGGCCGCTATACCTTCAGCAACCTGGCGATGGGCACCTATAAGGTATATGCCGAAGAAATAAACAAAGTGCCTTACCCGCTTAATGTAACCCTTACAGCTAATAACCCATCGCAGGATAATGTAAACGTAAGCGTAAACAGCAACAGTGCCGTTACCGGTGTAGACAACCTGCGCGATATATACATCGATGGTATTTTGCCTAACCCTGTAATAAACAAAGCAATAGTTTCGGTTTCGTTAAACGAGGCAGCTGCTATGCTGCTAACATTAACCGACCTTACCGGCAGGCAGTTGCAAAGCCGCTCGCTTAACCTGCATACTGGTACCAACCAGGTAATTATAGACCTGAGCAACGAACCATCAGGCATTTACCACCTGGCCTTAACCAACGGTGCCGATAAAAAAATACTGAAACTGGTTAAAGCAAAATAATAACTCAGCCTCTTCGGGGTGTGCTGAAAAGCCGCCCCGGAGTTTTACGACATCCGAAGCTTTCCGACATCCGAAGTTTTTCCAACTTCGGATGTCTTGTTTATTTTCAGCGCCTAACGCTAAGCGCATGAACAAAGACATACAACAATATAACGACTCGCAGGCACCAGCCGATAAAGAAATTTGCGATGCGCTCTACGCACAAATACACGCCGCCCTGCCCAATGCCGAAAACAAAATATGGCATGCACACCCCGTGTGGTTTTTAGATGGCAACCCTGTAGCCGGCTATCATAAATTAAAAAACTGCGTGCGCCTGCTGTTCTGGAGCGGACAATCTTTTGAAGAAGAAGGCCTGCTGCCCGAGGGCAAATTTAAAGCCGCCGAAAAGCGCTACACATCGGTAGAGGAGGTAAATGCCAAAGAACTTAAGCGCTGGCTAAAAAAAGCAGAAGCCATACAATGGGATTACAAAAACATTGTAAAGCGCAAGGGGCAATTGGAGAGGTTAAAATAAAAGCGCAGGCAGCCTGCAATGGTATACCAGCCGCCTGCCCTTATGTTATATTTTCTGTTTCCATTTATAGCGCAGGGTGGCACCAAAGGTTACCGGGTCGCCCAGCACACCGGCATAGTGGCCGGCATTACCTGCACCGGGCAATAGTTGCTCAAAGTATTTGGTATTGGTAATGTTGCGCGCCCATACAAAAAACGATAAGCCCTCGGTAGCTTGTAGGCCGGTGCGTGCATTTAGCAGCGCATAGCCATTAATATTAAGAAATGCAGAAGGCGATGGGCTGGATGAAAACCCCGACCGGTAAAACATATCGGCGGCAAAAAAGAATTTTGTCTTTTGCCCTATAAATTTAAACTCTTTGGTGCTTGCCTCTGCGCCAAAGCTGAACGCAAATTTTGATATACCCGGTAGTCGGCCACCCGACACATCTTTAAATGCCAGTTGTTTTCCCTCCAGCCTTGCACCGGTTTCTTCCAATGGTAGTGGTGCGTTGGTAAATTTTACATACTTGCCATCGGTGTAGGCAAACGAGCCGTTTAAAGTAAGGTACTGTTTTACCTGCACACTGGCGTCCAGCTCTACACCAAACACACGCACCTTTTCGGCATTGGCCAGGTAGCCCCGGTTAACACCCAGCTCCGGCGACTGTACATTGGTTTGGTAGTCTTTTATTTCCGTGTAGTGAAACACTGCGTTTAGCGTAACAAACGATACCGGGTTTGTTTTTGCACCCACCTCAAAGTGGTTTACAAATTCAGGTTTTACACGGGCTAAGCTTATCATAACACCGCTGGAGTCGGTAGGCAGGCCCCCTAAGTTAACACCTATAGGTTTAAAACTTGCCGAGTACGTGGCAAAGGCATTCACTTTGTTATCGTGGTTATATGATACTGTAAGTTGCCCCGAAGGGTTAAACTGGCTTACACTGGTATGAAACTCCTGGTCGGAGTAAACCTTCTTTTTTATAGCTATCAGCTTGGGGTCGGTGGTTTCTAAGCCTCCGTATGTAGTGCGTTTATAATCCACTTTTTTGTAATCGTAGTTTATTCTAATACCCGGTAACACATGCAGGCCCTTTACTATGTTCCAGTCTATCTGGCCAAAGGCAGCAGCACTGTGCGACTCTAACCGGTTGTTTGTTTTTATACCATAGCCATCGAGCAAGCCGGGTGTAGACCATAGCGAAGTGGCCGTATCATCCTGCGAAAAACGCCATTGGTCTTTGCCCGCTTCTTCTATCTGCACCGGGTTGGCGCGCAGGTTTTGCCCCAGGTAATATACGCCTGCCACACCACTTACACGCGCATGAAAATCGCCTGCGTAGCGTATCTCCTGCGACCACTGGTCGTGCAGCGATGTAGCCTGCGATAGGCGCAAAGCTTCCAGCCCCGTAAAGTCGCGGTCGTTAGAGGGGTCCCAATCCCACCGGCGCCAGGCCGATGTAGAGGTAAGGGTACCGGGCCCCAGTTTTGTATCTATGTTTATAGATGCGCCGGCAAAATCATTGCCCGAGCGCCACGGGGTATTCTGGTCTATCTTGCGGTTAAACGGATTTATTTCGGGCAGCGTGTAATTTAAATCAGCAATTATATTGTTGAACTGGCGGTAAGCTGCGCGCTTGGTTTCTACCACACCGGCCAGCACCTGTGCATAGCCATCGGGCCGCTGGCGCGTATAGTCGCCGGCCAGTGTAATCTTTACTTTCTCTATAGGTACAAACAGCAACTGCGCCCTTGCGCCCAGGTTATTCATGGTGTTGGTGTGCTTTTCGGTAGCGGTGTTATAAATGGTACCATCGCGGTGCGTACCCGAAAACGATAAGCGCAGCGCTATTTTGTTTTTTAGCAGCGGCGCATTTACCGATGCCTTGCCCTGTATAAAACCATAGTTGCCGCCGCTTACCTCAAAGGCTGCGCTGGGTGTAAAACCCGGTGCGCGGGTAACTACATTAAACGCACCCGAGGTAGTGTTTTTGCCAAACAGCGTACCCTGCGGGCCGCGCAATACTTCTATACGTTCTACATCTATAAAATCGAGCGCGGTTACAGCCGGGCGCGCATAGTATACACCATCTACATAAAAGCCCACACCGGGGTCTATGCCATCATTAGTAAGCCCAAAGGTAGAACCTAACCCGCGTATGTTCAGGGTAGTATTGCGCGGGTTAGATGAATACAACTGCACCGATGGCACCAGTTCTTTTATACGGTTTACATTAAACGCACCGCTTTGCTCTACAAGTGCACCACCTATTACCGATATAGGTATAGGCACCTGCTGGGCTGTTTCCTCGCGACGGCGCGATGTAATTACGGTTTCCGATAGCAGGTTATCATCGCGCAGGGCTATACTAAGCGGCGATGAGCTTAGCTCTTTTATCTCCAGCTCTTGGTGTATGTAGCCTACCAGGCTTACTACCAGCGTAAAGGGTAGCCGGGCAGGTGCAGCAAGGCTAAAGCGGCCCGCGGTATCGGCCACGCTATAGGCCGAGGCTCCTTTTACTACCACTACCGCACCCGGCAGGGGCTCACCGGTATTGGTTTTTACGGTGCCTTCTACCAGGCCTTCGGCCCGCACCGGTGTTATTGAAATTAGTAGCGCAACAACAAACAGGTATACATTCTTCATGGCTAATCAGCTTATATTCTATTGGTGAAATTTATTAGTCTATTAAATCCATAGACTAAGTGCAAATATAGAGCAGCGTTTCACATTGCCAAGTTTTCGGCAAAAAAATCTGCACGCAGCTGTAGATACATGATCGGCAATAGCAGCCTCACCGGTAACCTATGTTAGCCGGTAAGGTGTAAGTTGATAAGGGATGGTATAGCGTATATGGTAAGCGCTTATTACAATTTTACGGCTTTCAGGTAATGCACCTGCAGGTCGTTTATTTTAAGCGCTACAAAATACATTCCGCCGGGCAGTTGGTTGTCCGGTTGCCACACGGCTTTATATTTTTGTGGCTCCAGGTTCTGTTCATCCAGCGTGGCCACCAGTGCGCCTGTAATATCAAACACCTGTATTGCCACTTTAGCAGGCTGGTAAATGCCGTAACTGATTTCTACGGTATCGGTAAACGGGTTAGGCGATACAGAATAAATAATCCCTTTATCTAAGTGCATATCGGGCACACCGGTTACACCGTTGCCATCTACTATTATATCCCACGTGCCTTCGTATTTGCCTTCGCCATTCATGGTAATGGGTATAATACGGTGGCTGGCATTGTAGGTACCGGTGGTTAGTGAAGCCGCTGCATCGGCAGGTATGCTGGTGTCGCCCTCAAAATATAACTGGGTAGTAAGGGTAGCAAAACCCGGAGGCGCAATTTTAAAATGAATATGCCGTGGCCTGTACGAGGGTCCATTCAGGTATTTGCCGGGTAGTATGGTCTCAAAGGCATAGAACCCCTGCGCGTTGGAGTATGTAATGCCCCGAAGATTATAACCGGTGTTGTCGTATGCACCGGCATCGTTGGCGTGCCATATATCTATCAGTGTATTGGGTATTAGCTGCGAGCAATCCAGCGTGCGCACTACGCCGCTTATAATTAAGCGCGTGCCGGCTTCGTTTTGCGCGGCCAGCTGGCTATTTGCAATAACAGGGGCGTTAGCGGTGTAGAAGGGGCCCTGTCCATAATAGTCCAGGGTGGTAGGGTTACAGTCGGCGGCATCTTCAGCTTCCAGCCCTTTAGCTTTTGCAACCACCGGTAGCAGGCCCATTGATAAAGCAGTTATAGCCGTGTTGCGCAAAAACTGCCTGCGCGAATTTTTGTTGTTTTCTATACCCATAGCATTTTTTATTTGGTGCTATAAATATCGCAACTGTAGTTTAAACCGGCTTGTAAATTTAGGACAGAGACTTGTAACCAATGTCATTAACTTAAGCCGAAATTGGCTGTTAAGCTCTCCTCCTTCGCCGCTACCGCGGCGGCATTTAAGGAGGAGTGGCAGCCGCAGGCTGACGAGGTGGTGCTTAAGTTAATGACATTGGACTTGTAACACCTGCCCTCTTTTTCTTCCTCAGCATAAGCCGCTCATCACTTATCGTTTAACAGTATCTTCTCCATCTTAATATCTGCGCGCTCGTAGTGGCCCGGTTCCAGGTCAATTTCATTAAAACCATATTTGCGGTATAGTCCTATGGCATTAGCCAGCTTAGTGTTACTGTACAATATCAGCTTCTTTATTCCCTTTTGCTGCGCCACCTGCAGGCAGTGCTCCAGCAGCAGGGTTCCTATGTGCCGGCCACGTGCCTTTTCTGTCACCGCCATTTTGCCCAGTTCATATACATCACCGGTTACCTTTAGCAGCGATGCCGTGCCCACTATCTCACCGTTCAGCCGAGCGTAGTATATGTACCCGCCTTTGTCTATTATCTCGCGCTGCGGGTTACCCAGCGATACCACGTCACCCTCCTCTACCCTAAAGTACTTCTGCAGCCACTCGTAGTTAAGTGTTTTAATGGCCTCTTTGTAGGCATCGTTATATTCAATTATTTCTACCCGTTCCATGCAGGGGTAAAGGTTAGTAATAACGGGCACCTTACAAAATAAAGGGTTTACCCATCCATATACCATTCGGTAGAAATATCCCACCGCTGCCAGTCAATTCAGCATTAAAGATTTAAAGCAGTGCTAAAAAGCCGAAGCCACACAGTGGAATTATAAAAACATAGTAAAGCGCAAAGGCCGGTTGGAGAGATGGAAGTAATCAGCTTATATCACCTGCGCAATATACTTGTTACAATACATGCAGCCTTGATAAGAACAGGTTGAAAAAGAACCGGATATTAGCTATTTCGCTTACCAGGTTTTTCATTTGCTCCAGTATAACATCTTCAGTAGTGTTTATGGTATCGTCGCCACCCATGGTTTCTTCGGTCATATTTTCTATTACACCTTCGCGCACAGCCATATCTTTTTTCATCTGCTCTACCTGCAACCCAATCGTGTTTAGCTGCTTTTCAAAATCCTCTAGCTGGCTGGCAATTAAAGCATCCTGGTTGTGTGCTTTTGCCACCTGCAGGCGGTTGTTAAGTATAGTCATTTCATCAGAATAAAAAGCCAGTTCGCGCTGCCAGTCGGTAGTTTGATGGTGCAGGGCCGATAGAGATGTTTTCATGGCGGGGTATTTAGTTGATTAAAATTGTTGCACTGCAAAAATAAAGAGCCTGCCCCTACAGGGTATGACAAAAGTCAATGGGCCGCATGACAATACCCCCGATGTATTTGCAGCGTGAAAACTTTATATTGCAAATACATTCCACTCCCTATGGCTTTTGGCTTAAATTTCAGGCTGCTGCGCCGGTACAGGCAAATTATTGGCATACTTATAAAGTATGGCTTTCAGGATATACTATCCGAGGCGGGCTTTTCTTTCCGCGCCCGTTTTATAGAAGCTTTTTTGCCAGCCAGCCTGGTAAGCGATATACATAAATACAACAAGTGGGAGCGTATACGCATGGCTGCCGAAGAAATGGGCACTACCTATATTAAGCTGGCGCAAATATTAAGCAACCGGCCCGATGTGATACCGCTGGGCCTGGTAGCCGAGTTTGAAAAACTGCAAACCAAAGTGCCCCCCTTTGCTACCGAAGAGGCCCGCCGGATAATAGAAGAAGAAATTAAAAAGCCTATCAGCGAGGTGTTCGCATCATTTGGCACCGAGCCCTTTGCCAGCGCCTCTATTGCGCAGGTGTATAAAGCGCGCCTGCACAATGGCGAAGATGTGGTGCTTAAAGTGCGCCGGCCCGATATACTGGAGAAGATAGAACTGGATATACTTATCATGAAATATTTTGCCCGCCAAATGGAAGAGCGCGGCTACTTTGCCAACCTGGACCCCGTAGGCATTGTAAGGGCATTTGATAATGCCATACACAAAGAGGTAGACCTTACCCACGAGGGCTACAACCTGCAGCGCTTTGCCGGCAATTTTAAAGATGACCGCATGGTGTTTGTACCCAAATACTACCCACAGTATACCACCCGCAAGCTGCTTACTATGCAATACGTAGATGGTGTACACCCTTATGATAAGGCCGGGCTGGACCGCATAGGTGTAAGCGGCCACGAGCTGGCCAGCAATGGTATGTTTGCCTTGTTTAAGCAAATTTTTCAGCATGGCTTTTTTCATGCCGACCCGCACCCCGGCAACCTGTTTGCCATGCCCGGCAACAAAGTTTGCTTTATAGATTTTGGTATGATGGGCACGGTGCTAAAAAGCGATGTTGAGTTTTTTGCCGATATAGTATACGGGGTAACCGCTAAAGATTCAAAGCGGCTGATTTGGGGGCTTAAAAACATTGCCGTAAGCCAGCAGTTTGAAGGTATAAAAGCTTTTGATTATGAAGTAGAGGACCTGATAAATGATTACCATGCCCTGCCGGCCGACAAGGTAAACATGACGGAGCTTTTCAACCGGTTGCTTGATTTGGTAAACAAATACACCATTAAAATGCCGCCCGACTATTTCCTGCTATCCAAGTGCCTGGTAACTATAGAGGGGGTGGGCCGCCGGCTAGACCCCAACCTGAACATAATAGAAGAACTTAAGCCCCATATAAACAAAACCCTGGCCGATGAATTCAGCCCGCTTAACATATTAAAGAAACTGGCCACCGCTGCCCGCGATTCGCTGTCGCTGATGGAGAGCCTGCCCAACGACCTGCGCGACATTATAGGGCGCGTAAAAAAAGGCGAACTAAAAGTAACTATAGAGCACGAAGGGCTGGATGAAATAACACATAAAATTGACCTGGCCAGCAACCGCATAGCAGGTGGTTTTATTTTAGGCTGCATACTTATGGCTTCGGCTATACTAATTGCAGTTAAGTTTCCACCGGTATACTATCATGTATCGGTACCGGGCGGGCTTGGCTTTGTGCTGGCCAATATACTCGGGCTGGCTATGCTCTACCGTATTTTCAGGGGGCGCAAATACTAACTTGCGCTATGGCCTGTAAATTAATGCCGGTAAATACAAGAGCACTTCCGTTCTTCAAAACGGCTTATTTATCACTACTGCCCCTGGGTGATTCTTTTGCGGGCGCTCTTCTTGCTGGTAGCCATAATTGTATGTTTTGGTTATAACCGGTTACATAAAATTTTGTGCCACAATTACATTACCTGTACTGTTCTACTCAATACAATGGGTTGGGACAATGCCCACACACAATACATTAAAACTTGTCCCATATATTAAACAAAAAAAACGGGGGTGCTGTTAAGCTACCCCCGCTGCATGTATTAGCTACGTTATGTTACAACAGGAAAAAGGACACCAGGTCTATCTCAGTTACTTTACCGTTCTTGCCTTCGGCTTTTAAATACACCAAACCAAATTTGTGGTTTACCCTAAAGGTAACTTTGCTTAATACCGGGTCGGTGGCTGGCGCTACATATTCTACTTTACTTGTTTTAATCATCCAGAAACTATAAGGCCAGTCGTCTACCCCCGTTTTTTCGGTTATAGTAGCTGTCAGTGTTTCGCCGTTAGCGCGGGTTACGCTGTAATTGGTACCCTGTGGGTCAGCATACTTTACGGTCCATGGCTGGCCCTCTACAAAATAATTCTGCATACCCTCCGATGTTATCTTCAGTTTAAACTGCACATTCACTACGCCCTGCGGCGAAATGCTCCAGGTTACATCCTTGGGGTTATAATAGTTTATTAGTTGCGGTATCATGGTAACCAGGTCGGCTATCATAGTATCCGGGTACACCGTAACATCTACTGTGGCCGTATAAGTTACCATTCCGTTATCGTTAGCCAGCACCTTAATAGATGCACCCGGCAGCGAAACTCCGTTTACCGTAAAATACAAATCGGTTACACTGTCTTTTTGCGTAAGCGGTATGTTGGTTTCACCGCCCAGCACATTAGGGTCATTGTTCTTTTTGCACGAGTTAACACCTGTTAGTACAAAAAGCAATAGTAAGAAAGCCGCCGCATGGGTCATTAATCTGTTGTTCGTTTTCATGTTGTTGTAATTTTTAAACAAAGCTATACACAGAGAAATTTATAAGCAGTGAGGCGGCTCAAACCAGCAAATGATTAATGTCATTACTCAGGTAATGCAGCTTCCTAAATTTTGCACACAGCACAGGATATGTGCAAAATTGAGAGTAAATTCTTTTCTAATATTTGACTTTAATCATCTCCACCAGTATCCCGCGTCATTGCCTTCGGCACCCGTCTGCGCCACTTTTGCATCGTATTTATTAACCACTCATTTAAAACAATACAATGATGAACCGGAGAGTTTTACAACTAATTACACTGCTCTTTCTGAGCTTTACGGGTGTACATGCCCAAACCCTATGTACCGATTTAAACGGCTATGTAAGTTACAAAAACACGGCCGATACCGGATTTTATACACTTAATACCGGCTACGAAGAAAAAGCCGCACAAACCTACCACTACTCGGGCCCCGGCAGAGTATCTTCTGTAAGGGTATATGGTAACTACCCCGGCATTATAGGTGGTGTGCCTTTACGCGTGGGTATTTACAATGTAGATAATACCGGCCGCCCTACCTCATTAATACAAGCCACCAATACTACCTGGTGGTGGTTCGATAATTTTACCGGCTACATTACCGTTAACTTTGGTGGTGGTGGTGTGGTTATAGACCAGGACTTTGCAGTAGAAGTAGAACTTCGCACGGCTTCGCCCTGGGGCAATAGCTTCCGCCTGCAATACACCGGCAACGGCGAAGGCCACGGAGAGAACCTTGCATCTCTGGCGGGTACCTCTACGGGCGGCAACTGGAGCAGCGCCATGACAGAGTTTAACCGCGATGGCGACTTTTACCTGGTTCCGCGCATGACCCATTATATTACTTCCAATTTCTCTATCAACTCGGCCTGCATCAGCGCCGGTGGCACCGTTAACTTTACCAACTCTTCGGTGTTTAGCAAAGACAGCATGTTTAATAAAATAGCTATGCCGGGCAACCAGGGCAACTATTACAATTGGGATTTTGGCGATGGCTCAGCTATATCTCACGCCACCAGCCCCAGCCATACATATACCACACCCGGTGTATACACCGTTACGCTTACCAGCAATTTAGAAGGATGGAACAGCAGCTGCACCGATGTAAAAACCATGCAGGTTTCGGTTGGCCTTGAGGCTACAGCCTCTTCGGTGGTTAATGTTGCCTGCCATGGCGGCAGCGATGGTGCCTTTATGGGCGGCGCTACAGGTGGTGCATCACCTTATACCTATAGTATAAATGATGAAACATTTAATTCGAACCCGCTGTTTACCGGCCTGGGCGCAGGCAGCTACACCTTGCAGGTAGTAGACAATATCGGCTGCACAGCCAGCACCAGTGTTAGCATAAGCCAGCCCGCAGCGCTTACCTTCACCACCGTGCAATCTACTACCTCTACCTGCTCTAATGCAGATGGAGGTATACTGGTGGCAGCCACAGGCGGCACCGGCGCACTGCAATACAGATTAAACTCGGGTGCCTACCAGGCTTCGGGTTCTTTTCCTAACAAAGCATCGGGCACTTATACCGTAACGGTAAAAGATGCCCGCGACTGCACCGCTTCGGTATTAGTATCGGTAAGCGATGCAGGCGGCCCTACACTTACTATTGTAAGCAGCACCAGCGTAAGCTGCAATGGTGGCAGCGATGGCAGCATAGTGCTTAACGGCACCGGCGGCGCAGGTGTACTGCAATACAGTATTAATGGCGGCACTACCTACCAAACCAGCGGCAGCTTTTTAAACATACCGGCCGGCAACTATGCAGCCATAGTTAAAGATGCCAACGGTTGCTCTAAATCAACCATTATAAATATAACACAGCCACAGGCTCTATCTATAAGCGCTACCACCTTACCGGTGCAGTGCTTTGGCGGCCACACCGGCCAGGTAGTAGTTACAGCAGCAGGTGGCGGCACAGGCTCGTTTACCTATAGCATTAACGGCACTGTATATCAATCGGGCCAGGTATTTGCAGGCTTAGCAGCAGGCACCTATGTGGTACGCGTAAAAGATGTAGCAGGCTGCACCGCTAACGATACAGTAGAAGTAAGGCAACCGGTTATGCTAACCGCTACTGCTACTACCACAGCAGTAACCTGTCATGGTGGTTACAATGGTACAGTTACCATATCGGCTACCGGTGGCACCGGCAATTACTCATACCGCATTTTGGGTGGCAGGCTGCAAACCTCGCCTGTATTTACCGAACTTTCGGCAGGCACTTACAGCATTGCTGTGTTTGATGAAAACAGCTGCGTGTATAATGTTACCGCTACTGTAACCGAACCTACACCGGTAGATGCCACTATAAATGTTACCGCCTCTACCTGCGGCAACAGCAATGGTGGTTTTCTGGCCATCGGCTCGGGTGGCACAGGCAATGGTTATAACTACAGCATTAACTCATCTACATATAACTCTACCGGCTTATTCAGCGGCCTGGCAGCCGGCACCTACTATGTAATAGTAGCTGATGCTGCAGGTTGCGGAAATGTATTTACCGCAGTGGTAAATGATGCCAACGGACCTGTAATAGGCAGCAGCGCACACACCAATGTAGGTTGCAACGGTGGCAGCGATGGCAGCATTACCGTAAGTAACGTAACCGGTGGCACAGGCCAGTTACTTTATTCTATCAACGGTACTATCTGGCAAACATCGCCGGTGTTCGAAGGCTTAAGTGCCGGCCAGTTTAGCGTAACTGTAAAAGACGTAAACGGATGCACCGGTACCGTTACCGAAACTATTACCGAACCTAACGGCTTTGTAATCACTACCTCGCTTACCAATATAGCCTGCAATGGCAACCACACCGGTGTGGCCAATATTTTTGCATCGGGTGGCTCGGGTGTATTTGCATACAGCACCAATGGTATCACTTACCAAAGCAGCAATACCTTTACAGGCTTAGCCGCCGGCGCCCACCTTATTACCGTGCGCGATGCGGCAGGTTGCTATGGCTACACAGCTTTTGAACTTACCGAGCCTGCAGCCATTACCCTGCTGCATGGCGAGTTGAACGTATCGTGCAATGGTGCCCAGGACGGAACAATTGCCCTGCTTAGCAGCGGTGGCACCGGTGCCTTTACCTACAGCCTCGATGGCGAAACCTACCAGCAGTCCAGCTACTTTACCGGCTTAAGCGGCGGCCACTATACAGGCTATGCCAAAGATGCCAACGGCTGTATAAAAACAGTAGCCGTACCGGTACTTGAGCCTGCAGCACTTACTATCTCAGCTACTACCAGCAATGTAAGCTGTGCAGGTGGCAGCAATGGTAATATTGCTTTAAATGTAACCGGTGGCACTGCACCTTACAGCTACAACTGGTTTGAAGAAAGCGGCACGCCTAACCTGTTTAACCTGGTAGCAGGTACTTATACCGTACGTGTAGAAGATAACAACGGCTGCAACACTACCGCCAGCTACACTATTACCCAACCGGCCAGCCCGCTTATAGTAAACGGAGTAGTGGTAGATGCCTCTTCATCATCCAGCAACGATGGCGCTGTAAGCATTACTGTAACCGGTGGCGAAAACCCTTACACCTATAGCTGGTCTAACGGAGCCACTACCCGCGATATTTCTGAGTTGGCACCCGGCTCATACTCGGTTAACGTAACCGATGAAAACGGCTGTATCACTACCGGTATATTTATGGTAGGCAACGCCACAGGCCTTGCACAACTTGGCAACAGCGGAGTATCGGTAGCCCTGTACCCTAACCCGGCTACAGATGTTACTACCATAGAAGTAAGCAACTACACCATCAGCCACATACGCATAATGAATATGAACGGACAACTGGTTAACGAGTGGGCCCCTGATGCCGCTAAAGTTACCATAAGCACAAGCGAAATGTCTGCCGGTGTTTACTTTATTAAAGTATTGGTTAACGGTCAATCACTGGTTAAAAAACTAACCGTAAACAAGTAACCTGCTTTATTTAGGGTATGCATAATACCTGTAAGCAAAGCGCCTTCTGTAACAGGAAGGCGCTTTTATTTTTAATAGGGGCTAACAAATATCATATGGCCCGCAGCTGCATATAAGCTACCTTAGCTGTTATGGCCGCTACATCCATTTTGCCACCACTTAGGTTTGCCGTACGTTATGCTATCGTATTATTTGCATTGGGTTTTGCGCTGGGCACTATCCGCACCCTATACCTGGCACCGCGCATAGGCGCACTGGCAGCGGTAGCTATCGAGCTACCCTTAATGCTGCTTGCCTCCTGGTTTTACAGCCGCTACCTTCGGCATAAGCTATTGCCTGCACACCAGTGGCCATCATTGTTACTGGCAGGCATGGCCGCATTTACCCTGCTTATGGCCTTTGAGTTTACCCTGGCGGTACTATTATTTAAACAAACACCCGCTGCCTTTGCTGCATCGCTGCAAACCACTCCCGGTATGCTGGGCCTGCTCGGGCAAACAGCGTTTGGCCTTATTCCGCTGCTACAAGGGCTGGTAAGCAAAACAACCGCATCATAAACCTGCCGGCACTGCTGCAACGCAGGCATGCGTGTACTGTACCAATCAATCTTACTTTTACAGCCTGCCCTTATAAAAAAGCATAGCCAAAAACAAATGACCACCTATAAAACACTTAACGATATTGCCCAACTGGATGAACTGGACAACCAATCGCGCAGCCGCCTGCAGCTTATATTTAAACACAGCACCCGCTGCGGGGTTAGCAGCATGGCCAAAAGAGGATTGGATATGGAACTGCGCCAACCTGACGGCACCGCCTTCGATATCTATTACCTCGACCTGATACAATACCGCGCCGTAAGCAACCACATAGCCACCCGTTACGGCATACAGCACGAGTCGCCCCAACTACTGGTTATAAAAGATGGCCGGTGTATTTACCATGCATCGCACGATGATGTATCGCTGCATACTGCGCTGGCGGCAGCGTAGCCATACCCGGTTGTTGGTTTCCAGCGGGTCTCTTAAGCCTGCCTCCGGAGACTCTGCTGGGGTAAACCGGCTATTGACTTCCGAAGTTTTTTCAAATCGGAAGTCTTTGCATTATCGATGCTTTGGCAAAGCTCCCTTTTGTCATTCTGAACGAGGCTTTGCGAAGTGAAGAAATGAAGCGCAGCGCAATTCACGAATTCAATAACTTTTGATGGTGCATGAGTAATCTTGAATTTGGGGCGCGCAGTCTGTAGAGGTTCTCATTCGCTTATCTCCCGCTTTTGTGATTAAGGTGATACAGGTGCCGGATTAAACACTCCTGATAAAAACAGATCTTCATTCATCGCTATTTGCAATTGCAGTTTCATGCGCTTTTCAAATGTTGTTTGCAAATTTGCAAACCAATAATAATACAACCATAAATGATAGTATTACTACTATTTTAGAAAATATTACTATTTTTGACCGGCAAAGCAATTTAATGGAGCTTAATTTCAATTTTTATGCATAGCAAACTAGGTATGTTGCTTTTACTTGCAGTGTCCGGGGTATTCAGCTCTTGCAGCCTGCTGGATCACCATACAATGGCTACTTATCACAAACATGTAGTGCATGCACCATTTGACGTGGTTATTGTGCCCGGCCTTCCACACGACACCAACAGGCTAAACCCGCTGCTAAAGGCCCGTATGCTTTGGGCTAAAGAGTTATACGAAAATGGAACGGCCCGGCATATTATTTTTTCCGGTTCTGCCGTACATACTCCTTTTATAGAGGGCATGGTTATGAAGATAATGGCAGATTCGATAGGAATACCTACCCAGCATACTTTTATTGAAGATAAAGCGCACCATTCTAATGAGAACGTAGCTTTTGGAATAAGTAAAGCTATAAGCATGGGTTTTAAAAAAATTGCTATTGCTACTGACCCAATTCAATCTATTTATATTAAAAAATACATACGAGATAACCATGTGGATTTAGCGATACTTCCTTTTAGTGTAAAGGCCATGCCGGTTTATTATAACGCCGTCTTTCCGAAGGTAAAGGCAGATGCTGCTTTTGTACAGAACTTTGTACCACTTAAGCAGCGAGACATAGAACCAAAGGATAGGGATTAGCTTTCAGTAATTTTTCGCCATTAAGAACAGAAATTGATTTAAGCCGTATCTTTATTTTCATTTTCCAACAGTGTTTCTACCAACCTTTCAATGGCCTCGCTGTTTTCAGTAGCCAACCGTTCGCCTAATGCTTTTATCTTGTCTATGTTTTTGGATGAAGCATTGTCGATGTTTTCGTCAATACTACTAAGGTTAGTGGGTGTAATGCGCAAGTAATGGTTGGATAGCTTGTTTGTTTTAAAAATTTCTTTGGCAATGAATTGACTGATCTCACTGCTGGAACTCATCATCATATCCAAGAGATAAGGTACGGTGCGAATTGCAGATCGGTTTCTCATTACATCGTAGTGGTATGCTGTTGAGTTGATACCGGTACCTAAGGATAAAACTATTTTTTTGGAAGGGTTGTCGACTCCAGAAATTCGTGCAGATTCTATAATTGCTGCCAGAATAGGATCGTTAGCAACAATACCTCCATCAATTAGCGGGTAGCGTGTTTTTGAAAGCGAATATATTTCGGCTGGTGGAAAATAAGATGGTGCAGCGCAGGTTGCACGACAAGCGTCACGCACATAAAAATCTTTGCTATTTCCCTTTTGCCTGGCTACGTGTTGACGAAAGAAATGTGCTTTTCGCAATTCAATATTATAAGATGTAATCAGGCAGGGTTTTAATAGCTGGCTAATTTTTGTCTCGCCAAAATAGGAAGCAAAAATTTGTTCCATATTATTTGGACTAAATTTTTCTGATAGTAAACCAACTTTCGCCAACAGTTTTGATAAAGGGCTTGTATGGAAAATTGCTGCGCCATGTTCGATGTAAAGCTGAACCGCATCTTGTGCCGAAAACTTTGGTTTACTTCCGCTTTCATCAGGAAACAGAAGAATGGAGGCAAGTATCGCTCCAGAACTGGTGGCAGCAAACAAATCAAAGTGTTGAACCGCTCTTGCATTTGCGTCATTTGTTTTTTGCTGTAAAATTCTTTCGAGTTCCACCAATACCAAAGCAGGAATGATTCCTCTTATTCCGCCACCGTCTATAGAAAGGATGCTTTTGATTGGTTGCATTGAATGGCTTTTAGAATACTACTATTAAGTATCTTTTTGTTCTCAATTATTGCAATTACTTTTTGCAGCACCATTGCGCCTGGTAGAACATTGGTAATTTTATTTCTCCTTTATTCCCCACGGAACCCTGTTTTTATCAATTTTTTTCGTTGTTTTTAATTGTCGCTACGGATTACAAAAATCACAATACATAGGGTCTTCAATTTTTTTGTTGTCAGGGCGTTCCTCCATTTTATTATAGTGGCATTGATTGCACTGGCATATATAATACAGCGTAGATTGGGTGGGCAGCGAACATAGGCTGCACGGCAATCCTTTCTTTGCTTCTGTAATACCAAAGCCGGGGGTACCACATTGCGGGCAGGTAGACTTTATCCGGTGCAATAGCTTTTTAGTAGCTGCTGCAATAACCAGCATTCGCGAGGGGTTATACATTGCCCGCATGTCTGTTTCGGCATGCACGGCTCCGTATTTTTCTACCAGTTGTAAGAAATATTTTTCAAGCAGTGCCGGTTCTACAATGCCCTTTTTAATTTCACTCCGGTTTTCACCCGGTTGCCTTAGTATAAGCGCATGCGAGGGGAAACCCACCTCGCTTGCAAACTTATTCAACTGGTTTAACGTGGTCAGCTCTCTGCTATTGAAATTGGTGGCCGTGCTTAACTCACGCGCCACAATCTCTATTCCGTTTCTCGCATCCATAAAAAGGATTAGCTCTTCGTTAGCCGGAATAAAAAACATAGAGGGGTGTGGCCCAAAGGAACCTTCGCTGGCTACGCATAAGTCGTAGTTGTATAGTTGCATGGCCTGCAGGCATTTTTGCCGCGCCGCATCAATAGCATCCATGGTCCGCTCTATTTCGCCCGTAAAAGTTCCAAACTTATCAGTATCCAGGTTCCCGGGTGTAAAACAGGTAACACCTAAACCCTGCTGTAATATAGGCGCAATTACATTCTCCTTGCCGTGCATGGTGGCAATTACTAATTTACGATGCCCATACAGCATACATTTAGTCTGTTATCTCCAGGTTAATAATTATAGAGGTGTGAATAGATTTGTTGTTTTCCCTGGCTGCCTTTATTACATCCAGAATATTCTCCCGTTTTGCACGAAGCTCATTAAGCTGCGATGAGGAAATATTATCCTGCTTGCCAAACCTTATCTGCGAGCTGAAATTTTTCAGATTAAGATAATTGTGCAGGTGGTGTGTTATCTCATAAGACACATCCCTGGTATCATCTGCTTGCGGGCCAACTTTTAATAGGCAAATTTTATATTCCTGGTTCATCGTAATTCTGTTTTGAAATGTTTTTTAATAGAAATAAGCTAATGAAAATGCTCGATGAGCAATAGAACCTGTCCAGCAAATAGTTGTTGCTGTTATTACAGGCAAGGGCCAGCGCGGCAAGCGCACCTATATATGTTATTATGTACCATGGGTGTGTCATTTATTCTGAGTTTTATTTTGTTTTCAATTATTGCCCCTGGCCCAGCGAGTAGGCCGCCTTGCCATCAAACGCATACAGGTTCTCCGTTTTAATAACATCTATATTTCTTATATCCGCCGCGGCCAGCAGGTTTACAATCGTTTGTTTCGTAATTTTTGCACCGGTGGTTGGTTTAAACCGGCAGCGCCAGTGGTCGGTGCAAAAGGTTTCACTAAACCCTTCCGGCCAAACTTTTATTCCGCGGTTAGTAATCATTACAAGCTCAGCATCGGGCTTGTTAAGCTTGCTTATTATTCCGGCCAGTTCATCCGGGTTTTCGCCCTGCCAGTGTACAAACATATCTACCCCTGCTAACTCTTTGTCAGCAGCCTTCTTACGTTTGTATTTAGGCAGGTGCATCACACTGTTTTTTTCGTAATGCACTGCTTTTAGTGTGGTGGGTAGTTTGCCCAGGTTATTTATTACAGCCTGTGCAAACTCGCGGGTTCCTACTTTTTGGGTGCTGGTTCCTTCTTTAAATATATCGTAGGTGTGTATTCCTTCTTCCATCGTGCGCAGCCAGGCGTTTTGCACTTTCTCGGCTACATCTGTTTGCCCTATATGGTTTAGCATCATAATGGCGCCCTGCAGTAGCCCCGATGGGTTAGCCATGTTTTGTCCGGCTCTGCGCGGTGCCGAGCCGTGTATAGCTTCAAACATGGCACACTCCTCACCAATATTGGCCGAACCCGCCAGCCCCACCGAGCCCGCAATTTGCGCAGCTACATCCGATAGCACATCGCCGTACAAATTCGGCATTACCAGCACATCAAATGCCTCTGGTGTATCGGCCATTTTTGCCGCGCCTATATCAATAATCCAGTGCTCGTTTTCAATTTCGGGATACTCTTTCGCAATTTCATCAAACACTGCATGAAACAAGCCATCGGTCTGTTTCATGATGTTATCTTTGGTAAAGCAGGTTACTTTTTTGCGTTTATAAAGTTTAGCATATTCAAAAGCATAGCGCACTATTTTTTCGCAGCCGGGCCGGCTTATCAGCTTCAGGCATTGCACCACTTCATCTGTTTGTTGGTGTTCTATACCGGCATAAAGATCTTCCTCATTCTCGCGCACAATTACAATATCCATTACCGGGTGCTTTGTTTTTACAAACGGGTGTAAACTGGTGCAGGGCCTCACGTTAGAGTATAACCCCAGAAATTTGCGCGTGGTTACGTTCAGGCTTTTGTAGCCCCCTCCCTGCGGCGTGGTTATAGGTGCTTTCAAAAAAACTTTGTTCCGGCGTATTACATCCCACGACTCGCGCGCTATACCCGCTGTGTTTCCCGCCAGGTATACCTTCTCCCCCACCTCAATTTCTTCAATTTCAATTTTAGCACCCGCAGCCATAATAATGGCCAGCGTTGCATCCATAATTTCCGGGCCTATGCCGTCTCCTTTTGCTACCGTAATTTTTTGCATAATGCTTGTTTATTGTTTTTAGATGATGCAAAAGTGTACAATCGATTAATAAGCATTAATTTATCTTTATTATGTTAGCCATAAAATAAGTTTATGAATTATACCATCCATCAGCTGCAGGTTTTTCTTAAAGTGTGCGACACAAACAGCGTTACCAAGGCTGCCGAGCACTTGCACCTTACACAACCTGCTGTATCTATCCAGCTAAAAAATTTTCAAAACCAATTTGAAATTCCCCTTACAGAAGTAGTGGGCAGAAAAATATTTATTACCGACTTTGGCAAGCAGGTAGCCAAGGCTGCCACTGCTATTATTAGCGAAATTGAAAACATAGAAACTATAACAAAACTGTACCAGGGAGAGTTGACCGGTAAGTTGAAATTATCTATTGTTTCTACAGCCAAGTATGTAATGCCTTATTTTTTATCGGGCTTTTTACAAAAAAATGCAAGTGTAGAGTTGCAGGTGGATGTAACCAACAAGGCCGGGGTTATAGAAAGCCTTGAAATGAACCAGATTGATTTTGCAATGGTTTCTGTATTGCCCGATAAGCTGCAGGTAGAGCGTATTGAACTGATGTCAAACAAGCTGTTTTTAGTAGCCAATACCTTGCAGAAATTTAAGGGTAAAATGTATGACAAGCTCATTTTCGAATCCTTACCGCTTATATACCGCGAGCCCGGTTCGGGCACCAGGCAAACTATGGAGCGCTTTATTTTGAAAAATAAATTGCCCGTAAAGATGAAAATGGAACTAACCAGCAATGAGGCGGTAAAGCAGGCGGTACTTGCCGGCCTGGGGGTTAGCATTATGCCGCTTATTGGTATTAAGAACGAGCTCAACAATGGCGACTTGCAGATAATACCGGTAAAGGGGTTTCCTATCAAATCTAACTGGCATTTAATCTGGCTAAAAGGAAAAAAGTTCTCTCCGGTGGCAGAAGCTTATTTTAATTACATAAAAAAAGAAAAAGAAAACATTATTAAAGAGCGGTTTGATTGGTTTGAAAAATATTAGCCCGGTACCTACCTTTAGCATAACAGTGCAAACACTGCGCACCATCTTCCCAACCATACCCACCAACAAAAAAGGGTTGCAATAATTGCAACCCTTTTTTGTTTTGATGTAGCGATACTGTGCGCTTAATTTATTTAAGCTTATCAACGTCAGCTGGTTCCGGTGATAGCTGCTGAGCTGCTTTAGGCTTTTCTGTTTCTGCTGCAGCGGGGGCCAGGGTTGGCACCGGTGCCACTGCCGGAAACTTTTGAAGCGTAGGTGCGTTGGCATCCATACTTGATTTAGCAGGCTTGCTCATAGCTTCTCTTCTTTTCTGTGCGTTCAGTTCCGATTTTTTGCGCATGGCTTCTACATCATAGCCGGCGCTCTTGCCTTCGGTAGCCGCTAATTCGTCAGCCAGCCTGTTCTCTTCCATAATACGCTCATACTCCACCGGGTTTTCGGTTTTAAGCGCCTCTACCGAGCTCCTTCGTGCCGCCTGCGTACGCTCATTATCTTTTCTCCAGTATTCCTGAATCTTATCCTTTTTGCTTTGGTCTACCACCAGCGAGCTGGCCAGTTTAGCGTCCAGCGCTACCGGTGCTGTGTTCTCTTCTTCTATACCGGCTACACGCACCGCCTGCCAGTTAAACGAGAAAGGTGAAGTACCGGTAACGGTAAACGATTTACTATCACTGGCGCTCAGGTAAAAGCCAGTGTTGGCACTGGTAGGTGTAATATTAACTACCGGTACCTCGCCGCTTTTGCAAAATCCCACCGGCAATTGCACAGTAAGTGTAGTGGCCGACATAGTTGAGCTGCCCACAACCATATTGTTGTTTACCTGCTGCTTCAGTTCTTTAATTTGTTTTTGCTGGTATTTTACACCGGTTAAGGCAAACACACCCATGGCGTAAATATCTATACCGCTAAAGGCATTATCCTGCAAATAATCCGGCGACTCATCCAGCACAACACCAAGGTGCATGTTGGGGCGGTATTTTGTTTCAAAGCCCGGCACTATTTCCTCGGTCTCCGTTTTATACCGGTAGAAGGTAGGCTTTATCTTGTCTATATCATTCATTACATAAGCCATCATGTTATCATCCAGCGGGGTAATATCTTTCTTTTTCGACCTTACCGATGAATTGAGGTGGTTATCGGCATACACATACCACCAGTCGTTGCCGCTGGTGCCCACATAGCCATAACCGGTAGTGCTGTTTCCACCGCCCACAACTCTATGCCCATCACTTACCGAGTTAGCTGTTATATAGCCACCAAACGATGCTGCATTATCATACGCACCCACGCCAAACACAATAGGCTTGCTACCATAAGTGCGCACCCATGTACCATCCACCATATTCCATCCGCCACCGTAGGTTTCGCTGTACCAGCCCTGCGAGCCGTCGGTTCTTAACCAACCGGTAGCCCACAAATCATCTAAAATACGCACCCGGCCGCTGCTGCTGCCGGCATCGTTTTGAATTCCTCCCCGTGCCTGTATCGCTGCTTCGCAATACACCGTGCCGCTGTTAAAGTAAGCCCCGCCCGGTGCTACGTAATACGACGATGCATTGATATAAGGATTAGCATCGTTAAAGGTTAAGTTTCCCTGGGTCCATATACCGGTACCTAAAGCCACTTTCGTTATCCCGTTTTCCATAACCAGCAACTGGTGCGATAAAGGCGATTTCGACTGTCCACCCACGTTGGTGTGTGTCCAGGCAAGGCCGTATAAATTACCGGGTGTACTGCCATCTGCCGCAAGGCGGTAAGCCGCACCCATAGCAAACACGTTTTGATAGCGGGTAGATATATAAGCGCCTACCAGGCCTAAACCATAGTTCTGGTCGGCTACAACATCGCCTACTGTGGCAATGTTATAGTTAACCCGTACGTTATTATCACCCTTGCCCACCGAAAAAATTTCGCTGGCGCTTGAACCGGAGTATACCGGCGAGTTGTTGTAAAATCTTGTACCACCATAACTGGAAGAACCACCAATTTTAACACCGGTGTGCCAGCCAAGTATTAAGCGTGTATAATCGCCGCTTATATTTTCCTGTGGTGCTACATATATACCGTATTCGTCAAGCGGCTGGTTACCCCATCCTATACCGTTGGTAGGGTCGCCGCTACCGTAGGTGGCTCCTGCCCCTGCATTTTGATAAGAAACAGCATTGGTACCAAACCGAATAACATTACTTCCCATATTAAGCGTGGTAGTAGCCGTATGGTTGCCCAGGTTATCACCGGTAGGGGCTGTTATTCCCAAATATGTTCTTACCGAAGCAGCATCCGCTGTGCGGTGATAGTTATCGCCCGATTTTACCAGTATACCCGATACAGCCTGTGCCGTACCGTTAATACCGTTATCGGTAGAGTTGAAATAATTGCCGAAGGTGTAGCCGTTGGCATCGCGCACTACAATATTGTTACCTACAATGCTTTGGCTGGCGTGAAAACCATCTACCAAATCGGCATCCATACCCGAACCGGTACCATCGTTGGTATCGTCCCAAATAGTTTTCCATCCTGTCCAGCCGGCGTTGTTATACTGGCCAAGCCTGTATTTTAAAGAGTTTCCTCCGTAGGCACTGGCATAAGGTGCATATAGCTGCAAAGTCCCGCCGTCGTTAGGGTAAGTGCTTACATGTAATACCGAGCCATAGCTGGGCCAGCCATCCGAACCCTGAACAAAAGAAGCCGCTACTGCCTTAGGGAAAGAGTTGGGGGCCGTGGCTGCATTCCAGGCATAGGTTGGTTTGGCAGCAAGCTCGGTGTGGTTGTGGCTATCATCGCCCACCACAGTAGCACCCTGGGTACCGGTTACATCGCCGGCTAAGTTACCGGTAAAGCCGGCTGCGTTACTGCTTATGTTACCGGTTACGGCAGCACCCGGTATGGTGGTACTGGCCGTCATGGTGCTGGTGCCGTTGCCATATACATAGCCGGTTAAAGTACCCGCACCGGTACCGCCATTGGGCACCGTAAGCGCCGAACCGCCTATAGTGTTCTTATCTATGTTAGCAGGCACAACATCTATGCTAAAAGGTTTTACCACTGCGCCGGCTGGTGTACCACCCAGCGATATTTTAGTAGACCCTGCTGTTACATTACTAAGTGCCGTCACTCCGGTTCCACCGTTAGCTACCGGCACCGTACCGGTTAAGGTAATATTGGGCGTTGCTCCCCCGCTGCTTGCCAGCGGTGCACCGGCCGTAACCGCTGTAACCGTACCGCCCGGGTTGCTGGATGTGATAGTTATTTTATTGCCGGTTTCGGTAAGGGTCACATTGGTGCCTGCCTCCAGCGTAACAGCTGTGCTGCCGCTGGTGTTGCTTGATATAAGCGATGTAGTAGCTGTACCCGCCCCTACTGTAAGCGAGCCTTCATTAGTGGTGCTTAAATCGCCGGTGTTATTAATAGTAACCGAACCCGCAGCGCTTACAATATTTACACCGGTGCCCGGTGTAAGCGTAGTATTTAAAAAAGTATTACTGCCGTTGCCTATTAAAACCTGCCCTGCACCTATGGCGGTTAAACCGGTTCCTCCTTTATCTACCGGTACCACGCCCAGGCCAATAGTGGGCGTAGAACCACCGGTGCTCGTAATGGGCGAGCTAACCGATAGGCCGCTGATAGTGCCGCTGGCATCGCTTAGCTTTTGCCAGTTAGGTGTGCCCGATGTGCCGGTGTTGGTATACAAGCCTGCGGGCGATAAAGTAACACCGGTGTTGTAAACCACCAACCCCTTTTTAGGATTGGGAATAGTAACTACATCGCCGGCAGATTGCAGGTCTACATTGGGAAAAGAAACTCCTTTATTGCCCGCTGCAATATCCAGTACGGTAGATGCATCGGGGCTGGCGGTACCTATGCCCACCTTGCCTTCTATAATGGCACCGTTTGCCGGTGCGGCCGTGGTGGTATATCCGGTACCTATCGATAAGTTACCGTTAACAGTGGTTTTGCTGGCAGGGGCATTGGTGCCTATACCTACGTTTTGCGAAAATAACTGTGTGTTCAACAGCAAAGCTGTTGCAAAAGGAAATAGAAATTTCTTCATAGCCGGGTTTTAGTAGTCAAAAACAAACAATAGGTAAGCCAATCTGTAAATACTGCCCATAAAACAGCAGCAAAGCCATTGCTTAAGAATACAACTTATTTTTAGATAGTAAGCCAACCGGCACAATAAGTGTCTACTATTTACTAATACTATTCTGATATATAATACACTTTCTAATATTTTCAGACTTTGCGGGTTATTGTTAAATTCTAACTCACCTCCTTTAGCGCAGGTATGTCACCGGGCATTGGTGCCACTCTACTTGCACCGGTTCCCTGTTTTAACAACCGTATACACCTCATAAGTGCACACGGTTGTTAAGTGTAAGTATTTAACAATAAAATATTTTGCATGATGCCCTGATGTACACTTTTCAAAAACAGGCATAGCGTACACACACTTCTTACCCCCTATTATAGATTTGACAACTTTTTGAAAGTTGTCAAATCTGTGCTCAAATGGTACAATGCTGGGGAGAACCTGGCCGTTGGCTGCTTGTATTTTCCCCTCTACAGAGGGGTGGCCGGTGCTACGCACCGGTCGGGGCCGTGCCTCGCCGTAGGCGGGTGTGTGGCTGTTTGCATTATTTCACCGGCTGCTATCCTGCCCATCCTCTAATCCTGTAAATCCTGATTCAGACATTGTAGCGCCCCGCAGAGTCCCGCTTTGCTCAAGCCCTCTTCCGTAGTTTTTTCAAGTCGGAAGTCTTAATTTGTCAACTTTCAAAAAGTTGACAAATTTAAATGCAGGAACCGCCCCAGATTTGACAAATGCCCGACTTCCGAAGTTTTTTCAAATCGGAAGTCTTTACGATAACCGCCCCGGATTTGACAACTTTTTCCAAGTTGTCAAATCTATTTCAACGGGTTGACAAATCTACAGTTGACAAATCTATACTTTTTGTTATTTACGCTAACCAATACAGCGGCAACCACACCTATGACCCTATACCAGAAACTACAACAGGCCAAAAGCGAAGAAGACGTTAAAGATGCTTACATAAAAGCGCTGGGGCTTAAAGGCTACAGCAAAAACCTGATAGATATACAAACCAAAGAAATATGGTTTGAAGCCAAAGATACCGGCAGCCACAGCACCTACGCCATGTTTACCCAGCTAATGCACTACGTGCAGCAGGCGCTTAAC
Organism: Chitinophagales bacterium; assembly: GCA_035299425.1. Classification (GTDB taxonomy): domain Bacteria; phylum Bacteroidota; class Bacteroidia; order Chitinophagales; family LD1; genus Bog-950. The sequence continues at coordinate 32,121 of DATGWP010000028.1, forward strand.
AAAGGCGACTACGTGCCTCCCTTTCTGGCCGTAATAGATACGCAGAAGGCCGCTATAATGAAGAGCGCCGATGTGATACCCTTTTTAGAAAAGAAGACCATTAAATGGGGCAAAAATGCCAGCGGCTACACACAGGAAGCGCTCGATGCCGTATCGGCGCACATAGGCACGCACTTCGTATCGTTTAAAATAGAAACGCACGAAGATGAATTTATAAGCACTATTAAAAATGCGATTAAAGAGGGCGATATCATCCGCATACAAATTACCCCCGATAACCTTAAACAGGTGTTTGATAAATGGGTAGCCATGATAGGCCGCGAAATAAAAGATGTACCCGAAGAAGACTACGCCCTGTTGTTTTTTGCCGATATAATGAGCGATGGCACCGTAAGCACACACGAGAACCTGCCCGCCGAGCTATTGCACAAAAACAATGCACCGGTGTTTAGCCTGGGCGGCAAGCTATACCCGCTGGGCAGCAAAGAAGGCTACCGGCAGTTTTGGGCCATATACCACCGCCCGCCTAAGCAAGAGTACCGCAACTACCTGCTGGAGCGGCGCGACAGCCTGATACCTACCGATGAGCGCAGTTTTAAAGGCGCGTACTATACCCCGCTGAATGTGGTAGATAAAGCCTACGATAAGCTAACCGAAACACTGGGCAAAAACTGGCAGAAAGAATACATAGTGTGGGATATGTGCTGCGGTGTGGGCAACCTGGAGGTAAAACACAGCAACCCCCGCAACATATACATGAGCACGCTCGACCAGAGCGAT
>DATGWP010000029.1:0-43915 GCA_035299425.1 Chitinophagales bacterium
GCATATAAGCGCGCGGATTGCTGATGGAGTTCATGCGAATTCTATCGCCTAACAAAGCGCCACCGGTTTTCTTTTTAGATGGGTCTACCGATATAACGGCAATAGTTTTATCGGGATAGTTTTTTAAAAAGCGGCGGACGATTTCATCGGTAACCGATGATTTGCCGGCGCCACCGGTGCCTGTTATTCCGAGGACAGGAACAGCCACCCCCTGCCCCCTAAAGGGGGTTCCAATGCCGTTTTCGGCAAGGGTGATGAGTTGGGCGATGTTTTTCCACTCTTTGGGGTCGAGGTTGTTTACCTGTCCGTTTAGTTTGCTTACGGTAAGAAAATCGCATTGCTTCACTACATCTTCAATCATGCCTTCAAGGCCCATTTTGCGGCCATCATCGGGTGAGTAAATGCGGGTGATGCCGTATTGGTGTAGTTCTTCGATTTCGCTGGGCAATATGGTACCACCACCACCGCCAAAAATTTTGATGTGGCTGCAGTTGCGCTCTTTAAGCAAATCGTACATGTATTTGAAAAACTCGGTGTGGCCGCCCTGGTAGCTGGTAAGGGCGATGCCCTGTGCATCTTCCTGTATGGCGCACTCAACAATTTCCTGCGCGCTGCGGTTGTGGCCCAGGTGGATTACCTCGGCGCCTTTGGCCTGCATAATACGGCGCATGATATTAATGGCGGCATCGTGCCCATCGAACAATGATGCGGCGGTTACAATGCGGACTTTATTGGTTAGTTCTAAGCTCATAATACGTTTATCGGTTGACGGATGACGGATGTCGGTAAAACCAACAGCCTGACAGCCGGTTAAAATAGGAGGGTAAAGTTATAAGATTGGGGGAAATTGACAGCACAGCCTTGCTTGTTAACCCCGAAAGGGTTTTAAACCCTTTCGGGGTTATTTCCGAGATAGGCAACGCTTCTGTATTTTGTTGCGTTAATACAGCATGAAACAGATACTTCCATTTTTGATTTTGATTGCGGTGCTTTTTTCGGCTTGTAAAAAAGAGAAGAAGCAAGCGCAGGATTTGTGCGCCGCACCTACTATTAATTACAATAATTGTATTACCGACAGCAACCAGGTTAAAACGCAAATCATCGGCCGCTGGGATTGGACCCGCAGCATCAGCGCCTGGGTGCCGGTAGAAACTACTCCTTGTACCGATTCTGTTTACCGGAGTTACGATTTTATGAGCAATGGCACAATTCAATATTTTGAAAATGGCAATTACGTTTCTGCAGGTACCTATACTATTTCTCAAAGCTGGGGACTTATATTAAATGCACAGGATACTGCTTCAACATTTTGGTTAAACGGGGTGGTGAATATTTGCGATGGATACCTGATAGTTGACAACCAACCGGTGGATGGGCCTAAGGTCATATTGGCAAGGCCGGGGGAGTAGGCTATGCGTAGCGGTTCTCCCTTTAGGGAGTTAGAGGGTTGCGAAGCACCTACATCAAAAACTTAATAGAATATTCTGCGCGGTTTTTGCGCTCATCTGTTACTACAATCTTAAAGATGTGCTCACCTGCGGGTAGCTTCTGGTCGAGTATGTGGAAGAGGGTGGCGGTTTTAGCATCATATTCAGTAACCGTCCATTTGTCATCTATGTAAGTATCAAAATCGGCAATGCCGCTGAGGTTGTCGGTTATCTTGAAGAAGAGTTTTTTGCTGGCCCGCATATTTTTTCCGGCTACTACGTTTACCGATTTTATAGTAGGTGCGGTGGTGTCTACGCGTACGTAATAAGTACCAAACTCGCGGGCTTTGGTGGTGATAAAACCATTTTCAAATTTTCCCCCGCGCGATGTAGTGGACCCTAATCCATCTTTAAAAATTACAATGGCCTTATCGCTTAGTGCCGGGGGCAGGTTTTCAGTTTTTATAGAAAGGTCGTACCAATCGGAAACCTGTGTATTGCTGTTGTCCAGCTCGTGTACCCTGCTATATACCTTAGGGTCGGTGGATAGCGCTGATGAATAGCGGAAGAAAACGTTATCGAACAGAGTGCCAACCGGTAACCTCATTTTTATATCCTCAGTGCTAAACACATTTACCGTGTCGTAACTAAAAAGTGTAGTGTATTTTAAGTCGCGTGGTTTTAGCAATGTGCTTGCTTTGTCATATTGCAGGCCAAACCTTACCAGTGAAACATTGCCCGAAAAGTCGCTCACCTCTATGTGCATCTGGTGTACTTTGCCATCGCTCAGGTTTATTACCCCGCTATTGGCCAGCGTGCAATACACCGGGCAGTGGTTACCGGGCTCTACAAAACATTTATGAAAAGCGCGGCGGCTTTCGTTCATAAATATGGCATAGTCGGTATGGCTAAGCACATCGCGCTTATTGGTAAAGGCTATCTGGTCCTGCTGGTATTCGTAAATCATTTTATCGCCATCAAACACGGTAATATTGTAAATGCCTATATGTGCATCGCTGTTGTTGATGGCATCGAAGGCATTGATAGATATACCTGCCAGCGCATCGTTTACTTTAACCAGCCCACCGGTAACTTCATACAAACCATTTTTGCCAAAGGTTTTAACCCGGTAACTATCCGATTTGTTTTTCAGTTCATCCAGCCCGTAAAACTGCAGATAACTTACCGTGGGGCGTACCTCATCGCGCAGTTTGTACCCAAAGAGCATAGGGTTGTAAACCCTCTCGGTGGTATCGCGAATTTCGAAATGAAGATGGGGCCCACCGCTACCACCGGTGTTGCCGCTAAGGGCAACTGTATCGCCTTTGCGTACCGGTATCTCGCCGGGCGTGGGATAAAAATCTACCGCAAAGGATTCTTTACTGTATTGCTCGCGGCGCAGGCGCTCCATAATTTTTGCATTGTAACGCAACAGGTGGCCGTAAACCGTTACATAGCCATTGGGGTGCGTAATGTATAATGCATTGCCATAGCCGGCACCGGATACATTGATACGGGAGACATAACCATCGGCAGCAGCAAATACCACATGCCCTTCTTCCTGATTGGTGCGAAAATCCAGACCGGTGTGAAAATGGAGGCGGCGCGGCTCGCCAAAATTGCCTACAATACTAGGGGTTGCAATATCCAATACTCGTCCAAAGTATTTAGCATCGGCTATCTGCTTTGGCGATACCAGGGTATCGGGTAAATGCTTCGCAGGTTTGCCGGTAACTGACATGCTGCGGCCAGCGTTGAACGACGTGTTCAACAACAATAAGAACGGCAACACTAAAACTGAAAGCAAAAGTTTCATAAATTCTACCTCACCCATCTGCCTTCGGCATCTTCCCTCTCCTTTAAGAGAGGGAAGAACTTACATAGCCCAGGTATACTTCATTAAGTAATACAATTATCATTTTTAAGCTGTGTTAGATAAACTACAAACTCATATTTGGTTTCAACTGTTTTTTCTTGTAGAAGGTGTTGATGATTTTTACCACTTTCTTAGGGTCGTCGGTAATTTCGAAAAGCTTTAAATCCTCTTTATTGATGTTGTGCTCTTCTTCCAGCATAGTGGCTTTAACCCAATCTATCATACCGGTCCAGTATTGCTCGCCCATAAAAATAAGCGGTACTTTATCTATCTTTTTGGTTTGTATCAGCGTAAGTGTTTCAAACACTTCATCTAATGTGCCAAAGCCGCCCGGCATAAACACAAATGCCTGGGCATAGCGGATAAACATAACCTTGCGCGCAAAAAAGTATTTGAAAATTAAAAGCTTGTCGGCGTCTACAAACTCGTTCCAGTCCTGCTCAAAGCCCAGTTCTATGTGCAAGCCAACCGAGCTGCCTTTGCCCAGCTGCGCGCCGCGGTTACCGGCTTCCATAATACCGGGGCCGCCACCAGTGATAACACCGTAGCCTTCTTTTGCCAATAGTTCGGCGGTTTTCACTGCCATCTGGTAGTAGCGGTTATCCTGCGGGGTACGTGCGCTACCAAAAATAGAAACGCAGGGGCCGAATTTTTCCATTTTTTCAAACCCATCTACAAACTCGCTCATAATTTTAAACATACGCCAGCTCGAATCTGCTTTTAGTTGCGACCAGTTTTTCTTTTTCATATACAGAGTATTAAGTAGTTAGTATAAAGTATTAAGACAATACAGCAGCCTTTTTAGAGATAACGAGTAATCCGAGAAAAGTGATAAGTCCGTTAACAGCTAATAACTCGAACCCGAATTGGTAGCCGTTGAACCATTCTACGCTGTTTTGCGCCAGCACCCAGCATATTACCGGTGATAGAACGCAAACAAACGGAACAATATTTTCCTGTGTTTTGCGACTGGTTAAAATACCAAAGGCAAATAAGCCGAGCAGCGGCCCATAAGTATAGCCGGCTACTTTAAGTATAGTAGAAATTACACTGGCTGTAATAACCTGCTGGTAAACCAGAATAAGCAGCAGGAATAAAACGGTGATACTAATGTGCACTATGCGGCGCATTTTCAACTTCTTTTCCTCGCTCCAATCGCTGCGGTCTTTCATGTTCAGCATATCTATACAGATAGATGAGGTAAGTGCCGTAAGGGCGCCGTCGGCACTGGGGAAGAGGGCGCTTACCAAACCCAGTATAAACACCAACCCGGCCACCGGTGGCAGATAGTTGAGTGCTACCATTGAAAATGTTTCGTCGGTTTTGGCGGGGATAGAAATACCTTTAGCTTCCAAGAACAGATACAATGCACCACCCAGTACAAGGAACAGCAGGTTAACGGCTACCAGGATGATGGAGAACACTATCATGTTCTTTTGCGATTCACCCACGTTGCGCACCGATATATTTTTCTGCATCATCTCCTGGTCGAGGCCCGTCATGGTGATGGTAACAAATGCACCGCCCAGTATTTGCTTAAGAAAGAAACTGCCGGCTTTCCAATCCTGTGTCTGGAACATAGAAGTGTAGCCTTTAGCACTGATGGCATCTACCAGGCCACTGAATGAAAAATTGAGTTCGGTATTAATAAGCCCTATGGTAATAATCAGCGCCAGTATCATACCGGTGGTTTGCAGGGTATCGGTCCAAACAATTGTTTTCACACCACCGTTAAAGGTGTAAAGCAAAATCATGAGCAAGATGACGAATACCGAAACCGCAAAAGGAATACCCAGCGCATCGAGTAGAAAATGTTGCAGCACTATCAGCACCAAATAGATGCGTATGCTGGCACCTAATGTGCGCGACAACAGGAAAAAGCCCGCACCGGTTTTATACGATGTGTTGCCAAACCTGCTTTGCAGATAGCTGTAAATAGAGGTCAGGTTAAGCCGGTAATATAATGGCAGCAACACAAAGGCTACAACCATGTAGCCGATAAAGTAGCCAATAACCACCTGCATATACATAAAGCCTTTGGCGTTAACCTCGCCGGGTACGCTCATGAAGGTAACACCGCTTAGCGAGGTGCCTATCATGCCATAGGCCACCAGCAGCCAGTTGCTTTTCTTTTGGCCGATAAAGAAGGTTTCGTTGGTAGCGCCACGGCTGGTGTAAAAGGCAATGCCCAGCAACACCACAAAGTAGAGCAACACCACGGCTAATATGAGGGCAGGCGACATGCTACAAAGAAAAATGAAAGCATGTGCAGTTAAGCCCTACTTATGAATATGCGAGTGTGTGGGTGCGGGGTTTTGTGAACAGAGGAAAATGCAAATACATTAACCACGGAGGCACAAAATACACAGAGGAACCGCGGATAGGAATATAAAATTCAGTGAACTATACCACTACCCCACTTTCTAAAATGCTAAACGTTTTATTAGGCACGTTAATTTCTGCCATTGCACCCATAGGTATAGTAAAGGTGGGGCTGGTGTGGCCGAAATCCATACGCGTGATGACCGGTAGGTCCGTAAGCCCTTCTTCGGCTAATACCCGTTGTATTTCAGTTTCGTATTCGGTGGCAAACTTATTGTCGTAAGGGCGGCCAAAGAGCAAGCCGTTTACTTTGTGCAGAATGCCCTGGCTGGCATAGTTGCGAAGCCACCAGCGCACAAGGGTAGGGTCAGGTTTATCTTCCGATGTCTCTAAAAACAGGATGGTATCGTTCCACTCATCCATATCGGGCCAGATAGATGTGCCTTTAATAAATTCCAGTGCTTCTATACAGCCGCCAATTAATCGGCCGGTAACTTTTTTATCGCTGCCTTGTAAAAAACGCCATGGCTCATTAGGCTGCAGGTTACGTTTTACATTGGCCAGCGCAGGGTCGAACCACTCTAAGCGCTCAGATGACCAGCCATCGGTGTTAGGTTGTACAATGCCCACCGGTTCGGCAGAAAACAAAGTGCGTTTAATATCGGCTACCTGGTAAGGGAACATGCCGCAGTTTTCGGCAAAGCCAACAAACAGCGATGTGCCATAGAAAGAAGTGAGGCCAGCCTTTAAGCACATAAAATGTGTAACGGTACTATCGGAGAAGCCAAGGAAAATTTTGGGGTTGTTGCGTATTGTATCGAAGTCGATGTATGGAAGAGTGCGCACACTATCTTCCCCTCCAATATTAGTGATAATAGCTTTGATAGAACTATCGGCAAATGCTTCCATTAAATCTTCGGCGCGTGCTTTCGGGTTTTCATAGATCCATTTTGCTGGCTTTAAAGCGTTACGGGTTTCTACTACCTCTAAACCAAAAACATCCTGCAGTTGTTTTTTACCATAGTTATACCGGTGCGGTATATCGCCGGCAGCACCCCACGAAAGTGAAATAGTGGCGACTTTGTCGCCGGGCTTAAGCATGGTTGGTTTAATAAGGGGGTTCATTAGGGTGGATTTTACAAAAACCTACCTTTTAGCAATCTTCAAAAATTTTTGTGGATTCCATTTCGTGTTCCAAACAGAAAGAATTTTAACTGTTTTGTTTTCCTCCTTTATATCAAATACAATTTTGTATTGACTAACTATTACCCTTCTAAATTCTGAGTTTAATTCTTTATCCCGCTGAAATCTTTCGGGGTTTCTGCGAAGTGAATCCACAGCAGATAATATTCTACCAACTAATAATTCCGCTCCTTGTACAGAAAATTGAAATATATAATTTTCAATTTCATTCAACTCAGTTACAGCTTCATCGTGCCATACAATATTAAAGTCAAGCTCTTTTTTTAGCAAACTTCTTTTTGACTTCGTCATGAGAGATAGTTTTACCGGTTTCCATTTCAACAGACCTGCGGCGTAAAATCTTTAATGCGGCTACTTTACTTATAGGTTCTCCTTTAGCCGAGTAAGCCATTGGCTTTTCATTTTCTTTCTCTACCAACATGATTATTCTATCCAACATTTTTTCGCTTAGTACGTCAGCATAAGACTTCACTATTTTGCGCTTTTGAGTAAGTGCCATAAAAAAGATTTATACCAAAGTTAGTAAAAAATATGCAGAGGCTACTTAGCCAATACCTGCTCCCATGCCCATGCAGTGCGCATCATGGTGTCAAGGTCGCGCTTAATTTGCCAGTTGAGTTTGGAAACTGCCTTATTATTATTGGCGTAAATGGCTACCACATCGCCGGCGCGGCGGGCTCCAAGTTTGTAGTTTAACTTTTGACCGCTTACGCGCTCGAAAGACTGAATAGCCTCTAACACCGTAACACCATTACCGGTGCCCAGGTTAAATATTTCTACCGGGTTACTTTCTGCACTTTGGTTTAAATACTGTATAGCTTTTGTGTGTGCACTAGCTATATCCATTACGTGAATATAATCGCGGATGCAGGAGCCATCGCGCGTATCGTAGTCGGTACCAAACACCGTGAACTCTTTGTATTTACCCATGGCGGTACCGGTAATGCGCGGTACTACAGCCGTAATTACATCGGTAGTGTCTTCGCCCATCTTGCCGCTTTCGTGTGCGCCTACCGGGTTAAAGTAGCGAAGGATAATAAACTGTGTGGCCGATTTTTTTGCAAAATCAGTAATGATGTCCTCGCCCATTTGCTTGGTACGGGCATAGGGTGACTCAGCTAATCCAAAAGGCGTTTCTTCGGTTACCGGAAGCACAGTTGTGTTGCCATGCACCGAGCAGGAAGAAGAGAAAACAAAATTTGGTATGTGAAACTCATTGGTAAGTTGCAATACGTTAAGCAATGAGTTGATATTGTTGCGATAATACTCCAGCGGCTTTTCAACCGACTCGGGTACCGACTTTAAAGCGGCAAAATGAATGATGCCATCAAACTTATGTTCTTTAAATACCCCCCGGGTAGCTTCAATATCGCAGAGGTCTATAGCATAATTTTTAATACGCTTGCCGGTAATATTAAAAATGCGGTCTACGGTTTCGGCCCTGGAGCGAACATTGTTGTCGATGCTTACAACTTCGAAGCCGCTATCCAGTAAATCTACAATAGTATGCGAGCCGATATAGCCGCAGCCACCGGTTACAAGAATTTTAGACGGAGTACTCACTATTCGTATTTTACTATTTACTAAAAGTTATACTGGCCGCTTTCGATAGTGCGGCGGATTCCTTCTTCAATAGGAACCATTGGGCGCTTTAGCAGTTTTTTCATTTTATCGATATCGGGGCGACGGCGGGTCATATCCCCTTCTGCTAAAGGCGGCAGGTGTACAATTTCGGATTTAGAACCGGTGATAGAGATAATCATTTTAGCCAGGTCGAGTACCGTTACTTCAAAATCGCTTCCAATGTTCACGGTATCGTTCAGGTGTACGTTTTCGTAAAAAGCGGCGGCGCATGCATCTACATTATCATCGCGGTAGCAGAAGGTGCGGCTTTGCAGGCCATCGCCATACACCGAAATTTTTCTGCCTTCTAAAGCAGCTTTAATAAACTTGGTCATTACAAAGTCGCCGCTTTGCTTAGGGCCGTAGGTGTTGAAGAAACGGAAGATGGTGTAATCGAGATTATACTCTTGCTTATAAGAGCGGAGGAATGCTTCGCCTACATTTTTTACCACTGCATAAGGTAACCGCGAGTTAAGCGGCGTGGTCATTTCATGCTGCGGGTGCTCGAAAGGCTCGCCGTATACCTCAGATGAAGATGAGAAGAAGATGCGTTTTACACCGGTGTTTTTGCACAGGTCGAGGATGTATTTAAACCCATTGATATCGTTCAATACCGATACGGGATTTTCCAGAGTACGCTTTACGCCTACCACCGCTGCGTAATGAAATACGTAATCAAATTGATACGATGTCATTATGCCGGCAATATCGCGGTACGAGTTTACATCGCACTTTACATATTTCCAGTTATTGAGCGGGTTTGCCTCTGGCAAGCGCTTAATGTTGCCGGTAGAGAGGTTATCTACTATCAGCACAAAATTATCGGGGTTCTCAATCAGCTTATCTACCATTGTGCTGCCTACAAAACCCGCACCACCGGTTACCAGTATCCTATTCTTAAATCCACGTGTCATGCCCTTATGATATTAATTCCAGTAAATATTTTCCGTAACCGCTTTTCAATAATGGCTCTGCAAGGGCGCGCAATTGCTCTTTAGAAATAAAGCCCTGGCGCCAAGCCTCCTCTTCTATACAACCTACTTTAAGGCCCTGGCGTTGTTCTATTACCTGCACAAACTGCGATGCCTGCATTAAAGAGTCGAACGTACCGGTGTCTAACCAGGCTGTACCTCTATCCAGTATACCTACCTGTAGTTTTTTCTGCTGCAGGTATTCTTTATTTACATCGGTAATTTCATATTCGCCGCGGGGACTTGGCTTCAGGTTTTTGGCTATCTCTACCACATTGTTATCGTAGAAATAAAGACCCGGCACCGCGTAGTTGCTCTTGGGCTCTTTTGGTTTTTCCTCTATAGATATAGCCTTGCCTTGTGCATCAAATTCTACCACTCCGTAGCGCTCAGGGTCTGATACATGGTAAGCAAACACCACTCCTCCTTCGGGATTGCTGTTAGATTTCAGCAGCTGGTCTAAACCGCTGCCGTAAAAAATATTATCGCCCAGTATAAGTGCTGCTTTCTCTTTACCTATAAAATCGGCACCCAGCACAAAAGCCTGTGCAAGGCCGTTAGGCACTTCCTGCACTTTGTAAGAGAACGAGCAACCAAATTTTTTACCATCGCCCAGCAGCCTTTCAAAGTTTGGCAAATCGGTAGGTGTAGAGATAATAAGTATCTCGTTTATACCGGCTTTCATTAGCACCGATAGCGGATAATAAATCATTGGCTTATCGTAAATAGGCATTATCTGCTTACTGATAGCGTAGGTTATGGGGTAAAGACGGGTTCCTGAGCCGCCTGCGAGTATAATTCCCTTCATAGCTGTATTGTGCGTGCAAAATAATAAAAACTGAATGCTAATAAAATGTCCCTGGTAAATACATTAATGCCTCGTTAATCTATCTAAGCTTCAGATAGAGCAACGAGGCATTCTTATGTGGATTAAGCCATGCAGCTATCGGGTTACAACTTATTTTATTCCTTCCAGCTTGGTTTGCACTTCTTTCACTTTCTCTTTTTGCTTATCTATTTCACCATTTTTACCGGCGATTCTTTCTTTTATAAGCGCGGTATTGCGGTCTTCTTCACGAATGGCTTTCTTCTGTGCCTCTATATTTTTATTCTCGTTTACATTTTCCTTTTGTAATTTTTTACGCTCATTCTCCAGGTCTTTCAATGTTTGTTTAGCACCTTTGTTGGCGTTAGCATCAGAGGCCGTGCGCTCTACCATGCCTTTCTGAGTGGCTATTTTTTCGCTGGTGTTTTCAATCGACTTATTGTTAGCGGCTATGTTATCCTGGCTCTTTTTAATAGACCGGTTGCTCTCGTTTATTTTTTTGGTTGACTTTTCTTCTTCTTTAATAATACCGGCCAGTTCTTTTTCAAGCGCTTTCAGTTTTTCCTGTTCGCCCTTTAATTCTCCTTTTACAGCATCTCGGTATTCTCCTGCGGCAAAATCGCGCATGTATTTTTCAATTGCCAGGTTGCGAATGCTATCATCAGCGCCCTTGAAGAACAAAGTATCGTTAGCTGTAAACCATACTGTAAGGCGCACAGAGCCGGTTATATCTACCAGCTTAGCATATACATTAAATGGCGTGGGAGAGATGTTGGTATTAACCGCAGCAGGCTGCAGGTGTTCCCCATTTATAAATGTGGCTTTGCCCTTGGTTCCCTTACCGGTATAATCCAGCCAGTCTTTTTCTACCTGGCCTATGGCAGCCTGAGGAATTTCGACGGTAAAAGCGGGTTGTACACCTTTGCTCATCGACTCTGAAGCTTCGGTAATTACAATTGGTTTCTGGGCAGCAGCACTTAAAGCAAGCAAACAACTAAAGGCAAATAATATTCTTTTCATGAGTGGTTTTGTTTTTAGAAAGCAATTTTATAGAAATTATTAAATCAGTTACGGGCAAAAATCCAGCGGACCATTTCTTTGAAGGTTATCTTTTTACCGTACATCAAAATACCTATCCGGTATATTTTGGCTGCTATGTAAGTGGTAAGTATAAAGCCGCCAATAAGTAAACCTAATGATAGTGCTATCTGCCACCATACCGGCCTGAATGGTAACAAGGCACTCATAACTACCGGCGATGTAAATGGAATGATAGAACCCCAGAAGCCCAGTGAGCTGTCGGGGTTATTAATAACATTTACAGCAATTAAAATAGAGATGATGATAGGCACTGTTACGGGTATCATTAACGACTGCTGGTCGCCATCTTCACCTATGGCTGCGCCAATAGCGGCAAATAGCGAGCCATAAAGCAGAAAGCCCCCTAAAAAGTAAATGGGAAAGAAAATCATGATTTGCGTAAATGGCAGGGTAGAGATGTTATTTACTATAAGCTGCATTTCATCGGCATCCATGCCTCCCGCAGGCACATTACCCATTCCCCCCATTGGCTGGGGGTGAAAAGCTGCGCCAAAAATTACACCGGCTACAATGTTTACCCCAAATATCAGCACTATCCAGAGAATAAACTGGGTAAGGCCTACAGCCCCCACCCCAATAATTTTACCCATTAATAACTGAAATGGCTTTACCGATGAAGTGAGTACTTCTACTATACGGTTTGTTTTCTCTTCCTGCACGCCTTTCATAATCATAGTACCGTAAAAGAAAAGTGAAATGTAAATAGCAAAGCCCATAACCATACCGGCTATACCTGCGGCCTCGGTGTAACCTTTCTTTTCGGTTATATCTTCCAGCGATGAGAAGTCGAGCTGGGTTTTGGTTTGCATTTGCTTTTGCACGTCCTCATTAATATTCAGCATTTTCATACGCAGCTTATCTACCGCTTCATTCATCCGGTCGTTTATAAACTGTTTTTTCATTACCCCGGGGCGCTCTACATACCGGTAAGCTATAACCGGGTTATTGGGGTTATTGATGTTGAACCCGGCAGGTATATAAACAATAGCTGAATATTTTTTGTTTTCGCCTTTGTCTTTTGGAAGTGAAGTGGCCAGCTGGTCATATTTATCATCTACCTTGTGAAAGTAAACGGTCTGGTCCTCGGCATCAGCAAAGGATATATCTTTAAATAGGCCGCTTTCGTCTACTATAGCCACATCGGTACGACCCTGCGGATAAGTGCTAATAAGCACCGAGCCAGCTATAAGGGCAAAAAACCCCAGTGGTGCCAATAGGGTAGTTATAATAAAGCTTTTACGCTTTACCCGCGTAATGTACTCGCGTTGAATGATGATCCAGATTTTGTTCATAATGTCTATTTACCACTCACTGTTTACCTTCCTGATAAATATTTCATTAATACTTGGCAACAACTCGTTAAATGAGCTTACCTCGGTGCCCTGCTCTACAAATAGCTTTAGCAGCGAGTTGCCGCGGTGCTCTTCTTCAAACTTAACTACTATCTCGCCGGGGTTGCGCTCAATTACGTTCAGGTTATTAAGCAGCGCGTTGTTCATTTCGCCGTTATAAGCAATGCGGAATTTATTTTGCTTAAAGCGTTGTTTTAATTCTTTCACTTCACCTTCCAGAATTTTGCGGCCTTTGTTTACCAGCACAATTTCGTCGCATATTTCTTCTACCTGCTCCATGCGGTGGGTAGAAAAGATGATAGTTTTTCCTTCGCGGCTCATAGCGCGTATTTCTTCTTCTATAAGCTTGGAGTTGATAGGGTCGAGGCCCGAGAAAGGTTCATCTAATATCAGCAACTGCGGGTTGTGCAGTACAGTAGCTATAAACTGCACCTTCTGGCTCATGCCCTTGCTAAGTTCCTCTACATGTTTGTTATACCAGTTCTCTATCTCAAATTTTTTAAGCCAGGCCAATACATTTTCTTTGGCTTGTGCATTGCTTAAGCCCTTCAGCCGGCCCAGATAAATAAGGTGTTCACCTACTTTCATCTTTTTATACAGGCCGCGCTCTTCGGGCATGTAGCCGATGTTTTCGGTGTGCTTATCGGTAAGTTGTTCGCCGTTAAAAAGTATGTTGCCACTGTCGGGATAAAGAATGCGGGTAATCATTCGTATCAGCGTGGTTTTGCCGGCACCGTTTGGGCCCAGTAAACCAAAAATTTTGCCTTTGGGTATATTAAAGCTTACATCATCGCTGGCGCGGTAAGCCCCGTATTGTTTTATAATGTGCTGAAGAGATAGCAATGGCATGCGGCGAAAGTAGAAACAAATACTAAAATCACGCCGCCGAAAACAAAAGCGACACAAGAATAAACTCCGGTGCCGCTTTTGTATAAATCTTAATCTAATCTTTTACTCAAACATATCCTTTACTCTATCAAAAAATCCGCGCTCTTGCTTTACACCCGGCTTGGGTTTAAAGTTTGGGCTTTCGCGTAGCTTTTCAAGCAGCTTTTTTTCTTCGCTGGTTAAATCGGTAGGGGTATATACATGTATAAGTATAAGCTGGTCGCCGCGGCCATAGCTATTTACAGCGGGCAGGCCTTTGCCACTTAGCTTAAATATTTTGCCGGCTTGTGTGCCTGCGGGTATTTTAAATTTGGCTTTACCCTCTATAGTTGGAACTTCTACCTGTGTGCCCAATACAGCATCTACAAAACTTATGTGCAGGTTGTAAACCACATTCTGGTTATCTATTTCCAGCTCTGCGTGTTCTTCTACCTCTACCTGTATAATTAAATCGCCTGCGGGGCCGCCCTGCTCGCCGGCATTACCTTTGCCGCCCATGCTTAGCTGCATACCATCCTGCACTCCGGCCGGTATATCTACCTGTATTGTTTCGTCGCCATACTCTACGCCCAGCCCGTTGCAGGTAGCGCACTTCTTGGTTATCTGCTGTCCGCTGCCGTTGCACTGGTAGCAGGTAACGGTGGTCTGCATCTGGCCCAATATGGTGTTTTGCACTTTGCGCACTACGCCATTGCCACCGCACACCGTACACTTGCCTACCGATGAAGCATCTTTAGCACCACTGCCATGGCAGGTGTGGCACTCTATATGTTTTTTAACCTTCAGATTTTTACGGGCACCATTGGCCACATCCTGTAGTGTAAGCTTTACGCGTACGCGCAGGTTAGTACCGCGCTTACCGCGCGATTGCTGGCGGCCACGGCCACCACCACCGCCAAAGAAACTTTCGAAAGGGTCGAAACCACCGCCACCTCCGCCGCCACCAAATATATCGCCGAAATTGCGGAAGATATCTTCCACATTGGCACCCTGGTAGCTATGACCACCAAAGTTGCTTGGGTCCATACCGGCATGGCCAAATTGGTCGTACTTGCCTTTCTTTTGCGGGTCGCTCAGTATCTCGTAAGCCTCAGCTGCCTCTTTAAATTTCTCTTCGGCTTTTTTATCGCCCTGGTTTCTATCCGGGTGAAACTGCAACGCCACCTTGCGGTAAGCCTTTTTAATTTCCTCTGCACTGGCGGTTTTGGTAACCCCTAATATCTCGTAATAATCTCTTTTTGCCATATCACCCCTCCTAACCTCCCCTAAAGGGGAGGAACTCGTTTAGTCGTTTATAATTTGGTTTTGCCTTTCTGCATTAAGTTTTTAAAGTCCCCTTTAGGGGATTTAGGGGTTTTACTTGCCTACCACCACTTTTGCAAAGCGGATTAGCTTATCGTTTAAGAAATATCCCTTCTCCACTTCGTCTATCACCTTGCCGGCTAACTCAGGAGTAGGTGCCGGAATTTCGGTAATGGCTTCATGCTCATCTATATTAAACTCTTTACCAATGGCTTCCATGGGCTTCAGTCCCTTGCTGCTAAGTGTATTTTTAAGCTTGGTATGCACCAGGGTTAACCCTTCTTTTACAGCGTTTACATCTTCCGATTTTTCAAGGGCTTTTTGTGCGCGGTCAAAATCATCGAGGGTAGGCAGCAGGTCTTTCAATACATCTTTGCTGGCTGTGGTTATAAGTTCCAGCCTTTCGCGGGCCATGCGCTTTTTGGCATTGTCGAAATCGGCATACAAGCGCACGTACTTATCGCGCTGTTCTTCCAATTCCCTTTTCAGTTCGGCTATTTCAATATCTTTTGGGTCAGTTTTTTCTTCCTCAAAGTCAGCATCTTCGGGCTTGTTTTTCTTAAACACATCGTTTATCAGCTTTTCGGCGGCATCTAAGGTCTTTCCGGCAAAATTTTCTGCCTTTTCCTTGGCATCTGCCGCAAACTCGCCTGCTTTGCCCGTTACCTGGTTCTTAATGTCTTCTACCTTATCTTTAAGGTTTTCTTTTTCGTTGTTGTCTTGCATGGCCACAAATTTTTATTGGGCACACGCGAAAAGCGTGCACCAGCAGGGTGCGAATATCAATTTTTTTGCCTGACAGCCTATAAAGGACAAATTGACCTGATTATGCACCAGTTGCCTGACTATAGGACGGGCAGGCCGCGGGTTTTGCAATTGTGGCAGGCTAAAAAGAAAACAGCCCCGGCATATTTATTATGCCGGGGCTGATACACAAAGAGGTAATTAACTATTAGTTAGCTGTAGTAAACTGTGCGTACGCCCATTGTTTAACAAAATAGTAGGTCTTTCCATTTTTAGTTACCGGGGTAAGTTTAACAGGCATTACCTGTATACCTACCATGCTGCCCGATGAAGAAACAGATTGAACCTCGGCAGCTGTAAAGGTGGCTGAAGTGGCATTGGCAGGCATGCTCTTGGTTACCTTAGGGGTGCCCTGGCCATACAAGGTATAGAATACAGCATCATTACTGCCCACATTGGTGCTGGTAATGGTTAATGAACTGTTGCGGTTAATGCTGGCAGGCACCGTAAAATTACATTTAGGGAAAGGAGTATTATCGGTATGTGTAAAGCCAGTAACGCCCGAACCGGCATCACCTTCTACCGACCAATCGGCTGTGTTAGTGCTCGAAAAATCGATATAGCTGCCAAACGAATAATACCAGGGTAGCGTAGTGCCCGCAAATGTATTTTCAATTTCCGAACTGTTGCAACTTACTACACCTGCATTTTTGGTAGTAACATAGCTATCGAACCAGGCATAGGCAGTGCCTAATTCATCTACCTGTGTGCCGCCGAAACCATCATCAGAGACTACATAGTTGTTTACAGCATACAAAGCGCCGGCAGCACCGGTAGGTATTTCGGGCGAGCCGCCTAAGGCAGTTGAAAGCGGATTGTTTTGGTTGTTATTATTGTTGTTATCGTCATCATCCTTTTTGCAGGCAGAGACCAACATTAGTAAAGAGGCAAAAACGAGGGCAGGAAGCGTTAATTTTTTCATGTATCGGGTTTTAGGTTCAGGGGCTAAATAAATAATATTTTATATAAACCGAAACCAATACATACTTATTAAAAACTATTACCCGTTCACGTGTTTTATCTCCCCGGTGCCATTTTGTTTTACCTGTTTTAAAACCCCATTGCCGTAGTAATGCACATAGCCATTGCCCGTATGATAAATGGAAATGGATTGAAGAGCGCGTAGTTCTACATTTCCGTTAGCCTGGTTTTTGATAGTAACTATAGCCGCCATCAGGTCTTTACAATTCAGGTTGCCGTTGGGTTGGTTTTTAATTTCCAATTCGCCGCATCGGCCTTTTAGGGTTACGTTGCCGTTGCATTGATTGGTGAGTTTCATTGCCGGAACATTTACTTCTAAACTGGTGTTTCCGTTGGCCTGTAATTTAAGTTCAAGGTGGTTGCGTAGCGCCAGTGGCTGGGTAAGTATGAGGTTTCCGTTGCTGCTGTTTACCAGCACATCCAGCTGGCGGTAATACACTTTTACCAGGCATTTAGTAAAGGCTGGTATGCGGATTTTAGAGTCGCAAATGATGTAGAGTGTACTGCCCGAGTTAACAATTTCGAAGGTATCAAGCAGGTTGTCATCACACTCCACAATCACCTTTTCTTCATCTGATTGAAAAAGCTCAACATTGCCCTGTACACTTAAATGCAATTTGGTAAATGAACTAATGTCGAACTGTTTTGAAACGATGTTGCCACTACCCTGAATAGTAATCAGTTGTTTTAGTTTTTTAAAGTTGACCATGGTTTTTGTTTTTTAGTTTTATGCCCTTCCTGACTATTCCGGTGGTGATGTTTCTTATTAAAGTTTTAACTCTACCCTTATTTATTTGCCCTGCAAAGGTGCATTGGATCAAATAAAATTGGTTATATTTACAGTATAAATACTTACTTTTAAAGTATTAAAATGAAGAAACAGGCCCTCAAAATGCGGCAATGGCCGCTTAAATCGCTTACTATCAGGCATTTGGCTACGCCAAGCAAAATAGCCTCGCAATACAAATGGAAAAGCGCTGAAAATGTGGTAAGCCTGGTAATAAACCTGCTAGGCGCGGTAGAGTTGCAAATTCCCGGACACGAAAAGCCAATTGTTTTTGCTGCCAATACATGCAACATGTTTTATGCCCCAGGCGCCGAAGGGCAGGTAACCCAACGCGATAGCTTTAATGAAATGGTGGTAGTGCAGTTTGAAGCCGCTTACTTTTTAGAGCTGATGCAGCAGTTTGACATGCTGAAAATACCCTTTGCGGCGGCGGTTAAAAACCATAATCCTATCTTATTATTAAGCCAATCTTTGCCCATAAGCCTGCCGCTGCAAAAGATAAGTTCTGACATTACCCACTTGCCCGTAGACGAAAAATACCGACCCCTGATGCTATCGGCCAAGGCACCGGAACTGCTGCTATACCTGCTTGACATGTACGACAAAAGCGGGGTTAAAAAGTGGGTGCATTGCCGCACCGCTTACGACCGCGAGCGTCTGGAGTTTGCCCGCACCTACATCGCCAGCCAGGCCGCCAACCCGCCCTCTCTGCCCGAACTTTCGCGCATAGCAGGCATCAACCAGCTTAAGTTAAAGATGGGTTTTAAAGAGGTTTTTGGGAACACTGTATTTGGATTTTTGAACGAATACCGCCTGCAAAAAGCCCAGGAAGAAATAGCCCTGGGCACCAAACCGATGGCCAAAATAGCCTTCGAGTTGGGCTTCTCATCGCCCCAGCATTTTAGCACGGCTTACAAAAAGAAGTTTGGCAGAGCGCCGGGGAAGGGGAAGAAGGGATAGTGCGAATACAAATTAGCGGTAATATTCTGATGCAGCTTCTACTGCTAATATCAGGCCCCCTATTAAATAAATGTGGGGCCAAAATTTTACAGGTAAATACATAAAGTCAGAACCTTCATCCTCAACGTGGCTTAGTGTTTTTAACACAATTCCACTCATTATACCGGCCAACATAAATGACACGCCACCCAAAAACTGGTAAAACACATCGGGTAGCTGAGTTTTGGTATAGCCCAATACGATATTAGTGGATACAAAAACCACGGTAAACGAGATAACTCCTATTGCAGCAATTAGCCCACCCTTACCCTGGGCATGTATGTGAATCATCAGGCTAATTTAAATAAACAAGCTATAACGTGCGACAGCTATTGCTTAACCACACGCTTCACCGCAAGCCTCTCTCCTTTACCGCCATATACACTTAGTTGATAAACCCCGGTGGCCAGGTTACTTATATCTACCTGCACGGTGTTTTGCAATAGATTGAATACAGCTACCTGCTGACCCATGGCGTTGGTAATATGTGCGGTAGCCGCAAAGTTATAGTTGTGTGCTATAGTTATAGCATCGGCAGTTGGATTGGGATAAACCAACACGGTTGCATTATCCGCATCCGATTGCTCTATACTGGTATTGGGCAGGTTGTTAGCTACTAAAATATTAAATGTGGTGCCGCTATCTATCTGGCTTCTGTCGCGATTGTAAAAAAGCCAGTCTAAACTTTTATTGGCTACACCAATTGTAGCAGTATCGTATTTGTTATTGGTTACACCGCCGGGGCTTAGGTTATGTGTTACAAAAAGGCGGATATCGGTGTTTCCATTTATAGAGGGTACATCCATATAGCAAATATGTTTGGCGCTAACGGAAGGTGTGCCGGTAGTATAGATAAACGCATTAGCGTTAGCCGCTTCTACCACCAATACATTGTAGGTAGCGCCAATAGGAAAAGCAGCCTGGTTTTCGTTGTATATGCCCCACTTTTCCTCGGTAGGGTCGTAGTATACACCCGTGGCCCTGTTATTATACACACCGCCGCTTACCCCCCAGTTATGGGTTATATATAGCAGGGCATTGGGCTTGCCATTGGTAGCAGGGTCATCTATCAGCGTTTTGTTGCCGGTAGTATTTAATACCGTAGCTTTATGCTTAAGCACAGTGCCATTTGTAGTGGGCACAAGCACATTAAACCCACTCAGCAAAGGCATGGTATCTGCACTGCCCTGCTCGCTGTAAATAGCCCACCGGTTCAGGGTTTTATTATAATATATTCCACAGTGAAAATCTTCGGCTAACCCCGATAGTAACGAGTGCGGGGTTATTATAGCAATAGCATTAGAATCGTTGTTAAGCTCGCTGCTATACAAAAGCGTATAGTTTTGAAATTGGGTACTATCCATACACTGGTGGGTAAAGTAGTTGCCGAAATTGCCGGCCTGCCCATTAGAGGATGTATAAGTTAGCACTAATGCAATAACCGCGATTACCAGGTTGTGTTTAGCTTTCATGTGCGTTTATTTTACTTCAAAGTTGTGTTTATTAGTGTAAAAAGGCAAATTGAAATTTGCGGTTGGTAGTAGAACCCACTATTCGTAATTTAGTTTTACCAAACAAAAACCATGAGCAAATCCAAACTATCCCCCGCCGAAACTGAAGCACTGCTAAAAGTATTGAAAGCCCGTTTTGAAAAGTACCCCAACCGGCATAAAGGAATTAAATGGGAGGATGTAATGGCCAGGCTTAAAAAAGATGGCGGCAAGTTATGGTCGCTAAGCCGCATGGAAGAAACCGGTGGAGAACCCGATGTGATTTCATACGATAAGAAAACTGGTGAATATACTTTTTGCGATTGCTCACCCGAAAGCCCGGCAGGCCGCCGCAGCATCTGCTACGACCATGAGGCACTTGAATCGCGCAAAGAACACAAGCCCAAAGACAGCGCTGTGAACATGGCTGAAGACATGGGCATTGAGCTACTGACCGAAGAAGAATACCGCCAGTTGCAAACGCTTGGTGATTTTGACACTAAAACATCCAGCTGGGTAAAAACACCGCCGGCTATCCGCAAGCTAAAAGGGGCAATTTTCTGCGATAAGCGCTATAACACCGTGTTTACGTATCACAACGGTGCAGAGTCGTATTATGCGGCAAGGGCGTTTAGAGGGAGTTTGAGGGTTTAAGGTTATTCTGTCAATGCACACGTCAAAGACGTGCGCCAGCCCCGATTTTGAAGGTGTAGACTATTCTGCCAACGCACACGCGGAACGCGTGCGCCAGCACTATTTGCTTCATGTTACTACTTACTACCAAATTTATTAATACAGGCTGCTGGCGCGCGTCTTTGACGCGTGCGTTGACTGCCTGGGCAAATAATGGGGCGATGATTGGCAGAATATAAGCCCAGGCTGCCATACAACAGTATCACCACAAATAGTCTATTTCCAATAAACCTTGGCCGCCACTATAATCAATAGCACTGCTATATTTCCAATCTTCGGGCTTAACTACAAAACCAGAAGCAACAGGGTTGTTATGAATGTAATTCCACTTTTGCCGTGTTACTTCTTCACTCCATAACTCAATCGGTTTATTATGATCCTGCCAAAACTGAGCGTGCTTAACGTTACTGCTTTTATCACCTGCACGTTTAAACATCCAAAGCATCCATTCCCTTCTACTTTCCTGTATATTATCTTTAATAGCTTGCTGTAATTGCTTAGATGTAAACTCTTTAAACTTGCCCAACACCGTTTCAGGGTTTTTATCCTTTGCGCTTATAATTAAGTGCATATGACTTGGCATTAAGCACCAGCAGTATATTACCAGCCCTTTATTCTTTCTGCAATAGTCCAGGCTTTCTACGATCTTTGCAGCATACTCTTCGCGAATAAATACATCAATCCAATAAACGGTGGCGAAACTTACAAAGTATAGCCCTTCTTTGTTATGAAACTTGTATTTGCGGCTCACGTAACTAAACTACAAACATTTTGAATTGCGGCAATGCCATGCTAGATACCTTGTGCTGGCGCGCGTCTTTGACGCGTGCATTGTCTACTTTAGCTATAATCGCTTGTACTATACGTTCTGCACTATCCATAAACGTTATTTGGTAATTCAGTCAATGCACACGCGGAACGCGTGCGCCAGCAAATACAGTTGCCAGCTCAGCATTTTACACCCTCTTTATCTGCGCACCAAGCGCATTCAATCGCTCATCTATACGCTGGTAGCCGCGGTCTATTTGTTCGCTGTTGTTAATGGTAGATTTTCCATCAGCGCTAAGGGCGGCAATTAATAGTGCTACACCGGCGCGTATATCGGGGCTGCTCATGGTAATGCCGCGTAACTTATAAGCGCGGTCTATACCAATAACCACGGCGCGGTGCGGGTCGCACAAAGTGATTTTTGCGCCCATTTCTATCAGTTTATCTACAAAGAATAAGCGGCTCTCAAACATCTTCTGGTGTATCAGTACACTGCCCCTGGCCTGCGTGGCAGTAACCAATACTATAGAAATTAAGTCGGGTGTAAACAATGGCCACGGGCCGTCGGCCACGGTCAGTCCGCTGCCGTCTATAAAGTTTTGTATCTCAAAATGCTCTTGTGCGGGTATATGTATATCGTCGCCGCGGTATTCCATTTTTATGCCCAGCTTTTCAAACACCGGTAGTATGTTGCCCAGCATATCTATGCGGCAGTTCTTAATGGTGATTTCGCTCTGGGTCATAGCTGCCAGGCCTATAAAGCTGCCTATCTCTATCATATCCGGCAACATGCGGTGCTCGGTGCCGCCCAGGTAATCTACACCGTCAATATAAAGCAGGTTGCTGCCTACACCGGTTATTTTTGCGCCCATTCGGTTAAGCATTTCGCATAGCTGCTGTAGGTAAGGTTCACAAGCCGCATTAAAGATGGTTGTTTTGCCTTTGGCCATTACGGCCGTCATTACAATATTAGCCGTACCGGTTACCGATGGCTCATCTAGTAGTATGTATGTGCCATGCAGGTTATTGGCCTCTACGCTGTAAAAAGTATCGTTGCTATCGTAGTTAAACTTAGCGCCCAGTTTTTCAAACCCGAGGAAGTGCGTATCCAGTCTTCTTCGGCCAATTTTATCGCCACCGGGCTTAGGCAGGTAGGCTTTTTTAAAGCGGGTAAGCAGCGGGCCCATTATCATAATTGAGCCGCGGAGTGAGGCCCCTTTCTTTTTGTAGGTGTCACTCTTTAAGTAATCCAGGTTTATTTTATCTGCCTTAAACGTATAGGTATCTTCGCTCAGCTTTTCAACTTCTACACCCAGGTCTTGCAGTATATCTATCAGCGCCAGCACATCGCGTATAGCCGGTATATTGCTGATGGTTACTTTTTCAGGAGTCAGCAATACGGCGCAAAGTATTTGCAGCGCTTCGTTCTTGGCTCCTTGTGGTGTTATTTCTCCCTTTAGTTTCTTTCCGCCTGTAACTTCGAATGAATTCATGTAGTAGTATTTAGTAGTTAGTATTAAGTATTGAGACAATACAAAATACCAATGCTAAATACGGAAATGGAGCAATGCGATGGGAGTAAATGGCAGCTAAGCTATACACACAGGGGTGTGGAGTGGCTAGAAACCGCAGAGTCCTGCCCCGGTGCAGGTTTATTTCGGAGACATCTGCGGGTGATAACAGAAAAAGGCATCCCGATACCGGAATGCCTTTCTATTTAACCAGCCATTGCTGTTAGTATTTCTTCTTCTTAAAGTTTTTGTTGTTACGGTTTTGTCCGCCGCCGCTACCACCACCGCCATGGCGGAACTTGCCTCCGCCACCGCCTTTGCGGTTATTGCTATTCTCTTGTGGTTTCTTAATCCGGTTAGCGCGTGCCAGCGAGTCGATATCCTGGTCGTCGCTTATGCGCAGCTTGCCTTTAGATAGCAAACGGATGTCGTTCTTTACAGTTTCGTTGTTTACTTCCTCTTTGCTCCAGTTTTGGTAAACAAGTTTCATAAAGTTACCAATGCACTGCGTAAAGCCGGCCTGTTTTTCTGGGTCTTCGGTTTTAACGGCCTTTTCAACCAGAGCCTCTACATTTTTACCGTAGTGTTTGTACTTAATTCTAGATTGCGGGTAAGGCAATGGTTTAGGCCTCTTTTCAATCTCTGCACGGCCCTTAATGGGGTATGGCGAATCTACCTCCAGTTTGTAGTCGCTCATTATAAAGAGGTGGTCCCACAACTTATGGCGGAAATCTTCTACGTTGCGCAGGTGTGGGTTCAGCTGGCCCATCAGCTCAATAATTTCTTTAGCAAAAATATTGCGCTTAACAGGGTCTTTCTCTTTTACACAATTCTCTACAATTTTTTGAACGTGGCGCCCATACTCTTTAAGTATTAGCTTATCCCTGCTCGAATTATAATCCTTTGATATTTCGCTTACTGCCATGTTTAATAAAATAATTAGTTCAGAAAAATGCTTTCTGTAGTTATAGAAATAGAAGGCTGTTTAGAGGATTGTTAGGACGAATTGAAAGGATGGAGTATCAACGCCCTGAAATCAAACTGCCTTTGTGAGACAATGTAAATATGCAGAGGATTTGCGGGATTTGCAAATGCGCTACTCTGCGGCTATTTTGTAGCGGCTCCTTGCAGGCATCTAGCCCGCCCAAGACGCGAACATCACGTCTCTACAGGCAGCTCTATCTCTTAGATGAGCTTTCGAAAATAAATGTCCTCTACTTTATCTTTCAAAATACTAATCAATTCCAACTGCATAAAATCGTAATCGTCAGGAATGTATAAGCAAACAATTTTCTTGTTCTTATAAATTTCAGGAAACTTTTGCCGGATATAATTTCTATGGTGTTTCTCCATAACAATAATACTATCTGCCCACGCTAAAATATCTGCACTGATAACAGTATTAGCCGAGCTGTCGGTTCCAGCGGACTTAACTTCAAACCTGGGGTCGTCCTCGTAAATTTTGTGTGCAGTTGCACTGCGCATTCTGTTTACCGTACATACAAATAGTATTTTCAATCTGGGAGATTCCATTTGTAATACTTTCAGGATTTCTACTGCCCTCCACTCAAAATCTTCACCTTGGCAAACTTTAGCATTATCTTCTTTACGCCGTAGGCGCTAAAAAAGATAGACGCGATTTTATTGGCACCACTACCCTCTATAGAAACCACCTTGCCCTCGCCAAATTTTTCGTGCAGCACTTCCATGCCGGTTTGCAGGGTGTTGGCATCACCCGGTACAAACGGTCCGGTAGGCAACTGTACGGTAGGCTGTGCTGTTGGCTTAGGCGATGTAGGCGTAACCACGCGCGAGAAAGTAGAGATAGGTGTTTTTTGAGGTACGTTGGCATGTACCTTTGGCTTCTTTAGGTCGCCGTGGTACGAGACTACATTATCGGGTACCTCTTGCAGAAAGCGGCTGGGGTCGCAGTAGTTTAGCTGGCCAAATTTGTAACGCGTGTTGGCATAGGTTAAATACAACTGCGTTTCAGCACGTGTAATAGCCACATAAAACAAGCGGCGCTCTTCTTCCAAATCTTCCAGGCTGTAAAGCGATTGTGTGCCGGGGAAAAGGTTTTCCTCTAACCCAACCACATACACGGCAGGGAATTCAAGCCCCTTGGCAGCATGTATGGTCATCATCTTTACGCTATCGATGTTTTCCGCACCTTTCTCGTCACCGGTAAGTAGCGTTACTGTTTGCAGGAATGAACCCAGCGAGCGGTCATTCACTATCGGCGCTTCGCCTCCATCTTCAGTAGTAGCAGTAATCACTTCATCATCTTCCACAAACTCTTTAATCGAGTTCAATAACTCCTGTATGTTCTCAAACCGGTTGATGCCTTCTACTGTTTTATCGTTGTAAAGTTCGGCTATCAGTTTAGTAGTACGTCCAACATGGGCTGCCAAATCATACGCGTTCATTTTGTCCTGCTGCACAGCAAAACTCTTTATCATCAGCACAAACTCCTCAATGGCATTTTTTGTGCGGGCTGGAAAGTCCGTCATAAAAATGCTTTCCATCACCTGCCACATGCTCTTACCCTCGTTAGCAGCCAGTATGCCTATTTTATCAAGGGTGGTTTGCCCAATGCCGCGTGCCGGATAATTAATAACGCGCTGTAGCGCCTGCTCATCGTTAGGGTTTACGGTTAGCTTTAAGTAGCTAAGCAAATCCTTTACCTCTTTACGCTGGTAAAAGCTCATACCGCCGTATATTTTATACGGTATGTTGTGACGCCTTAATGCTTCTTCAAACGCACGCGATTGTGCATTGGTGCGGTACAGGATAGCAAAATCGTTATTCTTATACTGGTCGCGGAATTTGTGCTCCTGTATAGAATCAGCTACCCATCGTCCCTCTTCGTTATCGCTGGGACAACGCACAATTTTTATATCGTCGCCTTTATCGTTCTGCGTCCAAATCTCTTTCTTCAGCTGGTTCTTGTTGCGGTGTATCAGTTCATTGGCCGCTTTTACAATGTTCTGTGTGCTGCGGTAGTTTTGTTCCAGCTTGTAAACCTTCAGGTCCGGAAAATCTTTTTCAAAATTGAGGATGTTGTCAATGGTTGCCCCGCGGAATGCGTAGATACTCTGTGCATCATCGCCCACTACAGTTATGTTTTGAAACACATCGGATATACGGCGCACAATTTCGTATTGCAGCGTATTGGTATCCTGAAACTCATCGATAAGTACGTATTTAAATTTGTGCTGGTATTTGTAAAGTACCTCCGGAAACTTATCAAGAATAACAAAAGTGTTTAGCAGCAAATCGTCAAAATCCATAGCGCCGCTTTTAAAACAACGCTCGCAGTACAACCTGTAAAGCTTGCTTGTTTCCGGCCGGCGCTGGTCGCGGTCTTCGGTTAGCATTTCCCCATCATTAGCATATTTCTCGGGCGTAATCAGCGCATTTTTAGCTGAAGAAATACGATTGTAAACCTGGCCAACCTTATATATTTTATCATCCAGCCCCTGCTCCTTAATTATGGTTTTCAGTAGCGACTTTGAATCTTCGGTATCGTAAATGGTAAAATTAGCCGGGTAGCCAATTTTGGTAGCCTCTACCCGCAATATACGCGCAAACACCGAGTGGAAGGTGCCCATGTACAGGTTGCGGGCATTGTTACCCGATATCTTCTCTATACGCGAGCGCATACTCTCCGAAGCTTTATTGGTAAAGGTTAGCGCCAATATGCTGAAAGAGTCAACTCCTTTATTTAGCAGGTGGGCAATACGGTAGGTTAGCACGCGGGTTTTGCCCGAGCCCGGGCCTGCTACAATTAGCGTGGGCCC
Organism: Chitinophagales bacterium; assembly: GCA_035299425.1. Lineage (GTDB taxonomy): Bacteria > Bacteroidota > Bacteroidia > Chitinophagales > LD1 > Bog-950. The sequence continues at coordinate 26,725 of DATGWP010000029.1, forward strand.
ATCGGTATTTACTACCGCTGCACGCTGGGCTTCATTCAATTCATCTAAGTACGACATGCCGCGAAAATAGAACTATGCCGAAAGAAGAGGCAACGAATTTTGAACAATGGAAGTTAAAAAGCTGAAGTAAGATGTTTATGCATAGTCAGGTCCGGTTCAAATTCATTTTTCAATTGTTGACCGGCATTTAAAATCGTATGTTATGGTTTGCTTTATTCAGCTATTGAGCAGTTATTTCCCCACCCACTACTGCATAATCTTCGCTACCAACTATTTTACCGCAAGGAGGTTGTATTATGCTTTTTTCACAATATTTGTTGCAACAACTATTCACTTTAGCGGCTTATTATATTTAGCATCTCAAATACTCCCCCAATGTCGAAGTTTGTATGGTTTATAGTTGCGCTGGTTGCCCTTATTGCGGGTATAATAGTTTACAACAAAGTTATTCATCCCAAAGAAACAGCACCTGCCGGCCCCGGTGGTGGACCGCCTAAAGACATTGCTTTAACCGGCTATGTGGTTAAACCGCAAAACCTTGAGAACGGTATTATGGCCTCGGGCACTTTGCTGGCTAACGAGGAAGTGGAATTACATGCCGATGCCTCGGGCAAAATTGTAGAACTTAATCTGAATGAAGGAGCACCGGTTGCCAAAGGTACCTTATTGGTTAAACTATTTGATGCCGACCTACAGGCCCAGCTTAAAAAACTGGAAGCTCAAAAGCAAACGGCTGAAAAAACGGAGCAACGCCTAAAGCAATTGCTTGCTATAAACGGTGTAGGCCAGGGTGAATACGATTTGGCTGCTACTCAGCTGGCGGGCATACTGGCCGATATGGAATACACCCGTGCGCAGATTTCTAAAACAGAAATACGCGCACCATTTAATGGTGTAGTTGGTTTAAAGAGTGTAAGCCTTGGTGCTTATGTATCGCCTACTGTTCCTATTGCTACCCTGCAGCAGATAGACCATCTTAAAGTAGATTTTACTATTCCCGAAAAATATTCATCCACTGTGGCTAAGGGCGATGCACTTAAGTTTACAGTAGATGGCTACACACAAACTTTTACAGCTAAAGTATTTGCTATCGAGCCGCGCATAGATGAATCTACCCGTACTATTAAAGTGCGCGCCATGGCGCAGAATAGTGGTGCTAAACTGTTTCCCGGTGCATTTGCTAAAATTGATTTAGGCTTAAAAAGTATAGAAGGCGCCCTGATGGTGCCTACGCAATGTGTAATACCCGGGGCACGCAGCAAATCGGTGATAGTGGTTAAAGATGGTAAAGCCAATTTTACAAAAGTAGAAACCGGTATCCGCAACGAAACCTCTATACAGATAACCAGCGGTATAGAGATAGGCGATACTATAGTGGCTACTGCTTTAATGTACGTGAAACCCAACAGCGGCGTTAAGGTGGTAAAGGTGATAGAGTAAAACCAGCCAGTGTTATGTGCGCAAAAAAATCCAAAATACATTTTTGAACCACATAGACACATAGAATACAGAAAGGCAAGTTGAAAGGCAGAGGCAACAGAAGTGATACAAAAGCTACTGAAGAATAACTTTAGAGGATGACTAAAAAGTATTTAAACGACTTAACCTTTAAAATTGTAGGTGCCGCTATAGAAGTGCATAAGGCATTAGGCCCGGGACAGCTGGAGCGTATCTATCACTTATGCATGATGGAAGAATTAAGATTGAGAGGAATAAATTTTGTTTCAGAAAAGCCAATAACAATTAATTATAAAGGAAAGTGTTTTGATACAGATTTGCGCTGCGATTTGTTTATGGAAAACTGTATAGTAGTTGAATTAAAAACGGTGCAAGCACTATTACCAATTAATGAAGCACAAGTTATTAGTTACATGAACCAGTTGCAGGCACCCAAAGGCATTCTGATTAATTTTCATTGCACTAATATTTATAAAGAAGGGCAGAGAACTTTTGTAAGCAAATTATTTGATGCGCTGCCAGATGAATAAAAATGTATTCTATGTTTTCTTAAGGAACTTAAATAGTGATGGATAAATTGATTTTCTTGTATTCTATGTGTCTTATGTTTTCTATGTGGTTAAATGTATTTGTACTTTAAGGCTTTATGTGGTATTTGTATTAATGTATTAAAAGTGATTAAATGAGTTTACCAAGTTTAAGTTTAAAACGCCCCGTATTAGCCATTGTAATGAGCATTGTAATAGTGCTGTTTGGTGTAATCGGTTTTAAGTTTTTGGGCGTGCGCGAGTTTCCGAGTATAGACCCACCTACCATAACAGTGCGCACCAACTACACCGGTGCCAACTCCGATGTAATCGAGTCGCAGATAACCGAGCCGTTGGAAAAAGCAGTGAACGGTATAGAGGGTATCCGCACAATTTCATCATCCAGCAACCAGGGCTCTAGTATTATTACAGTAGAGTTTAACGTAGGTTATAATCTGGAAGCCGCAGCTAACGATGTACGCGATAAAGTAGCACAGGCAGTGCGCCAATTGCCGCAGGATATTGATGCGCCACCGGTAGTTACCAAGGCCGATGCCAATAGCGATGCAATTATATCCATGACTGTGCAGAGCAGTACCCGAAATCAATTGCAGGTAAGCGATTATGCCAGTAACGTACTGTTGGATAAGCTGCAGACTATACCAGGCGTAAGTAACGTGCAGATATGGGGTGAGAAAAAATACGCCATGCGTATCTGGGTAAAACCTATGCAACTGGCGGCGTATAATCTTGCCTTCTCTGATATCGAAGCTGCGCTAAACCGCGAGAACGTAGAGCTACCCGCCGGTAAAGTATACGGCAATAGCACAGAGCTTACTGTAAAAACATTTGGCCGCTTAACCACTGAAGAAGACTTTAATAGCCTGATAATAAAGGCCGACAACAACCGGGTTATACGCATGCGCGATGTAGCCGAAGTGCTGTTAGGTGCAGAGAACGACGAAACCATATTAAAAGAAAGCGGAATACCCATGGTGGCCCTGGCATTGGTGCCACAACCAGGCTCTAACTATATTGAGATAGCCGATGAATTTTATAAACGCTACGAGCAGATAAAGAAAGATGTACCTTCCGATATTCAATTGAATATCGCACTAGATTCTACCAAATTTGTAGAGCGCTCCATTGAAGAAGTAGGGGAAACACTGGCTATAGCCTTTTTACTGGTAGTGCTTATCATTTACCTGTTTTTCCGCAACTGGCTCATTGCCATTCGTCCGCTTATAGATATACCGGTATCGCTTATCGGTGCCTTCTTTATTATGTATGTGGCAGGGTTTAGTATAAATATCTTAACCCTGTTGGCTATTGTATTGGCTACCGGTTTGGTGGTAGATGATGGTATTGTGGTTACCGAAAATATCTTTAAAAAGATAGAGGAAGGCATGGGCGTGCGCGAAGCAGCCGAGAAGGGCTCTAACGAGATTTTCTTTGCGGTGGTAGCTACCAGTATCACACTGGCAGTGGTGTTTTTGCCTATCGTTTTCTTACAGGGTTTCGTAGGTAGTTTGTTCCGCGAGTTTGGAATTGTGCTGGCAGGGTCGGTACTCATATCGGCTTTTGTATCGCTCACACTTACACCGGTGCTTAACGTATTGCTTTCTTCTAATAATACCGAGCATGGCTGGTTCTACAAAAAAACAGAACCTTTCTACCAGGCTATGGATGATGGTTACCGTTCTACGCTCACCTCGTTTATGAAACGCAAGTTGGTGGCTATTCCTATTGTGGTGGTTTGCTTTGGTGCTATTGTGTTGTTTGGCAAGTTGCTGCAAAGCGAGCTGGCACCCCTGGAAGACCGCAGCCTTTTCCGGATGAGTATTTCGGCACCCGAAGGTACTTCGTACGATTACATGGAAAACTATACCGACCGTATTGTAAAATTCATGCTCGATTCTATCCCCGAAAAGAAAATAGTATTGAATGTGGTAGCTCCCGGTTTTGCGGGTAGCGGTGCTGTAAACACTGGCTTTATACGCGTAGCGCTTAAAGACCCAAAAGACCGCGAACGCACACAGCAGCAGATTGTAAACATGGTAAATCGCAATACCGGTAAGTTTAATGAGGGCAAGCTGTTTGCCATACAGGAACAAACTATTTCGGTAGGCCTTGCAGCGCGCACATCGCTACCCGTGCAGTTTGTAATACAAACCATGAACTTCGATTCGCTTCGCTCTAAACTGCCGCTGTTTTTAGAAGAAGCCAATAAAAGCAAAGTGTTTCAGGGTGTAGATGTCAATTTGAAATTCAATAAACCCGAGTTGCAAATAACAGTTGACCGCTTAAAAGCTGCTGAACTAGGAATAAGCGTTCGCGATATTTCGCGCACCTTGCAGCTGGCACTAAGCGCCGGCCGCCTGGGCTACTTTATAATGGGCGGCAAGCAATATCAGGTAATTGCACAGGTAGACCGCGATAACCGCGACCAACCGCTGGACCTAAAGTCCTTCTTTGTTCGCAATAGCAAAGGGGAGTTAATACAATTGGATAATGTGGTGAAGCTCGAAGAGCAAAGCAGTCCGCCGCAGTTGTATCACTATGCACGTTATAAAAGCGCTACCGTATCAGCGGGCCTTGCACCGGGATATACAGTAGGCGATGGTATTGCCGAGATGGAAGCCATTAAAGCGCGGGTACTGGATGATACATTCTCTACCGAGCTTACCGGTTCATCACGCGATTTTGCCGAGAGCTCTTCTAATACATCCTTTGCATTCGGATTGGCGCTTATACTTATCTTCCTCATTCTTGCCGCACAGTTCGAAAGTTTTATAGACCCTATTATTATAATGGTAACTGTGCCACTGGCGGTAGCGGGCGCTTTGCTGTCACTCTGGATGTTTAACCAAACGCTGAACATCTTCTCGCAGATTGGTATTATCATGCTTATAGGGCTTGTGACGAAGAACGGTATATTGATAGTAGAGTTTGCCAACCAGAAAATTGAAGCGGGCGAGGACCGTATATCGGCAGTAATTGATGCCGCAGCCTCGCGCCTGCGGCCAATCTTAATGACCACTCTTGCAACAGCACTGGGTGCATTGCCTATTGCACTTGCGTTGGGTGCCGGTGCACAAAGCCGAGTATCGTTGGGTATAGTGGTTATCGGCGGGCTTATGTTCTCCCTTATACTTACCCTGTTTGTTATACCTGCTATGTATATTCTTATACCCGGTGCTATTAAAGGCACATGGGCTTTTATAAGAAGAAAGAAACCGGCTGCCGCTGCTGTTCTATTGATATTGTTATCTATCTCATCTGTGGCAACTGCACAGGAAACACTTACGGTAGAGCAGGCTGTAGAAATTGCCTTGAAGAATAATTTTGACATACAGATAGCACGCAATAATGCTGATATAGCCGATAAGAATAACACCGTGGGTAACGCCGGTATGCTGCCAACTATTAATGCCACACTTACCGATAACTTTACCTACAACAACCTTAACCAGCGTTTTACCGATGGACGGGAGATAAACACTACCGGTGTAGTGGGGAATAATATAGGTGCCGGTGTAGCACTTAACTGGACCATATTTGATGGCTTGCGCATGTTTGCGACAAAAGGCAAACTAAAGCGACTGGAGCAAATAGGAGAGTTGCAGTTTAAAGATGAAATGCAAACCGTGATAGCCAATGTAATAACTACGTATTACGATGTGGTGCGTGCCCAGCAGCAGTTCAGGGCTATCGATTCGGCCATAAGTATATCGAACGAACGCGTTAAGCTGGCTGATATGAAATTTCAGGTGGGTACATCCAGCAAGGTAGACTGGCTGCAAGCTAAAGTGGACCTGAACGAGCAGAAGAGCAACCTGCTTACACAGCAGCGTATAGTAGAGCAGCGCAAAGGTGATTTGAATAACCTGCTGGCACGGAACATTGAAACGCCATTCAACATACTAGATACCATACCATTTACCGAACCAACTATCAGCACCGATTTAGAAAAGAACTTTCAATTGCAGGTGGCTGCCAAAAATATAGAAGTAGCTAAGTTCGAAAAGAAAGAGGCTTTCTCCGGCTTCTTGCCAACACTGGCTATAGGCGGGGGATATGGTTACAATCGCACTAATAGTACTGCAGGTTTCTCATTATTTAGTCAAACCTATGGGCCTAACGTAGGCTTTGGGTTAAACATTCCCATCTTCAACGGGCTTAACACCATCCGTGTAAACAAAATTGCCACCATACAAATTCAAAGCGCGCAGTTTAATTTGGAGAAGGCCCGCTTTCAAACCAAGCTGATACACTACCGCGCACTTAAAGATTTTACCAATGCCAAGGAGCTTTTAAAGCTGGAGGAGGAAAACATTCAGCTGGCTGATGAAAACCAGAAGATTGCGTTAGAAAGATTCCGCCTGGCCCAATCAACTTCTATAGAGCTGCGCGAAGCGCAGATAAGCTATGTAAACGCACTGGTGCGCCTTGTAAACGCCCGATACAGCGCCAAGGTAGCCGAAACAGAGTTACTACGGGTGCAGGGTGAGTTGGTTAAGTAGTTACTTTTTAAGGTACGCCGAATACATCCAGATAGTCTTTTCCTGCTCACGTATGTAATCGCTCATCAGTGCGTTGGTTCCTTCGTCATTAGCTTTAGATGACAACTCAAGTAACTCACGCTCCAGCGGAAGTAGCTTGCTGTAGCCATCCAGTATAAGGGCAATTGCTTTTTTGCCATCGGTAACATCCTTGGCCTCTTTAATAGACGATGTTTTTACATAATCGCTAAACGTATGCATAGGTGTATGGTCCAGGGTAAGTATGCGCTCGGCTATTTCATCTATCTTCAATAGTGCGTCGGTATATAGTTCTTCAAACTTTACATGCAGTTCAAAAAATTTATCGCCCGTTATATTCCAGTGAAAGCCACGCGCGTTCTGGTAAAACAAATGGTAGTTAGCCAATAAGGTATTCAGTTTTTTAGCAAGTTGTTTGGTTTGTTCTTTATTAAGTCCTATTGCATTTTTGCTCATGGTATAATTGGTTTGTATTTAGTATTCAAAGATAAGTGATTTGATACAATGCCCTATGATAACAATCAGGCAAAGGCCCTCTTGACTTCCCTTACTACTATATCTACACTGTCCTTTGCCTCATCCAGTTTGCTGGTAAGCAGCATGGTAAAATCGTGTATCATATTATCGTAGCGCTTATGCACTACCGGTACACCGGCTTGTTGTAATTTAGCAGCATACATATCGCCTTCATCTACCAGTGGGTCGTAACCGGCCGTAATTACCAGCGCCGGCGGTAACCCTTGCAAGTCGGCCAGTATAGGCGACAAGTATGGATAGTTCCAATCTACGCCCGCGGGCGCATAGCTATTATGAAAGGCCTCTATCAGTTTCTTCTCCAGCATATAGCCTTTGGCATGTGCATCCATCGATGCATATTTATCCAGGTACATATCTACAGCGGGGTATAATAATGTTTGATGCAAAATTGTAGGCCCGCCATTATCGCGTGCCATTAGCGATACCACAGTAGATAGGTTGCCACCCGCGCTTTCGCCGCCTACCGCTATTTTGTTTTTATTGCCCCCTATCTGTTCAGCGTTTTGCCATAGCCACTTCACTGCCGCATACACATCGTTTGGCGCTGCCGGAAAAGGGTGTTCTGGTGCCAGCCGGTAATCTACCGATACTACCACACAGTTAGCGCGGGTGGCTATAGCCTTGCAAAAGTTAGTGCGGCTATCGTATTCCCCATGGCAAAAACCACCGCCGTGTATATACAGCCACACCGGTAGCTTCTTATCCGTCTTTTCGGGGTTAAATACTTTCAGTTTTATGGTATGCCCTTCGGGCGATTGAAAGCTAACATCGCGCACTGAATAAAAGTCTGGATATTTGTAACCGCCATACCAGTTCATAAATTTCATAAACCGGTTAGTAGTGCTGCGTGTTTTGTTCATTGGCTTAGTAGTGTCTAAGTCAATCAGGTTGATAAAAAACAATAGACGCTTTAAGCGCGGGTGTAAGGGTTCCTGCATAGTTGAAAATAGAAATTGTGCCAGACATCCGAAGTTTTAAAAACTTAGGATGTTTTTTAGAAAATTAACTCAGCGCAAACACCTCTCCCACATCCAGCAATTTCAAATCGCCGTTAATCTTTTTCTCTGCTTCCAGTTGTTTTAATGTGCGGTAAGGTTCACCCAGTGGTTCATCGGCTAAGTCGAAGGTGCCGTAGTGCATGGGTATAAAGGTCTTCGCTTTCAGGTCGTGAAATATGTGCACGGCTTCATGAGGATTGGTGTGTACATCCTTCATCATAAATGCCGGGTGGTAAGCACCTACACCTATCATGGCAATATCTATGTTGGGGAACATCTCGCCAATTTGTTTTGGGTAGCTGCAATAGCCACTGTCGCCGTTAAAGAATATATTAAGCCCATCAGCCTCTATCATAAAACTACCGTACAACGTTTGGTTAATGTCGGTCATAAACCGGTTGCTCCAGTGTTGTGTTGGCAGAAAGGTTATGCGCAGCTTACTATCCGGCAGATTGTATTGCTGGTACCAACCGGCTTCCTGAAATTTTAATCCGCTAACCCAGCCTGCTACCAGCTTACCGGTGTTGAGCGATGTAAGCAAAGTGGCGTTGGGGTTTTGCGCAAACACTTTTTGCAGCGATGATTTATCGCAGTGGTCGCGGTGCGCGTGCGATAGCAACACGTAATCTATATTCATAAAATCTTCTGCCGCACAGGGCAGTTCCGAGTAGCGGGGCACTATGCCCGATATACGGCCAAACACCGGGTCTATCAAAATGCGCTTTCCTTTTAACTGTAAAAAGAAACTGGCATGCCCCAGCCACACAATACAATCTCCTTTCTGTTTTAAGAAGGCATTGCCCTTCTGTACTTTCAGGCGCCACTTATCGTTCTTCTTTTCTTCAGCCTTATCGTTACCTCCCAGTTTCCAGCGCACGGCTTTCATAAATCCACCGGTAAAACGCTTTTTAGGATCTATAAACCGGCCTTTTGCCACCGGGTTACCTTTCCAGCCCTTAAGTATTGTCTTCAGTTCCGGGTTATTTGCAAACTTTATTTCTGCCATTATACTATTACGATTTAAACGGCTGGATATTTTTGCCGTATGCCCCGCAATATACTCACACTTCTTATTTCACTTTACACAATTTCTCTCTTTTCACAACAGGTAAAATACGATGAGTGGCAAAACCTGACTACCAGCGGCAAGCTACCCGCCCAATGTAAAATACAGCACAGCAACAATAACCTCGATTTGGTGCGCTACCACAATAAATACTACCTCGCCTTTCGCACCGGACCTTCGCACTTTGCTTCAAAAAAAGTGGTAATATATGTGGTTAGCTCTACCGACCTGCAAACATGGACCTACGAAACAGAGTTTGCTCTTGGGTACGATTTGCGCGAACCGCGTTTTGCTATTTACCACGATACACTGAACCTGTATTTTTTTCGCGGCGGTAAAAAGCCGTTGCGCTTCGAGCCGGAGTATATATACCTGACCCGCACTACCGGTACTGGCAAATGGACACCTCATCAGTCGGTAAACCTGGATGGCTTTGTGCCATGGCGTTTGCGCGAGCGGAACGATACGCTCTATCTATCTGCTTACTACGGGAAAGGCTTATATAAGGGAACGCACAAAAGCAACCTTCGTCTGTTATGGAGCACCGATGCGGTGCAGTGGCATAACATATCTGCAGAGCCACAGGTAGAAATACTGAATGCCGAAGAGGGTGAATTTATTTTCGATAAGCAGGGCAATATGTTTGCTACCGTGCGCTTAGAGGGCACCGGTTCGCTGGTGTGCCGGGCAGATAAAAACAGCCTGCAAAACTGGGAGAAGCGCCGCAGCAAAACAAAATACGATAGCGCGCTTCTATTCGACCACGCCGAAGATGTTTACCTTATATCACGCCGCAACATAGATGGAGATATAGATAAAGTAAAGAACCGCAAGAATGATAAGCAGGGCCGCATCCGTAACCTTATCCGCTACTCTATCACCCGCAAGGTTACCTCGCTGTTTAAACTAAATAAAGACAGCCTTACTTTATCGTTGGTTACCGATTTTCCCAGCACCGGCGATAATGCCTACGCCGGCATTGCGCAGGCCGATGCCAATACGTATGTGGTAATGAATTATTCCAGTGACATTACCCGCCGTAAAAAGAACTGGATAAGAGGGCAGCTTGGTAAAACGTATATCTATTGGACAAAATTGCGGTTTAACCCTTAATGTGCTCAACGGCGGCTCCTACGGAGTGCATCAAAAATGCTTTGCTCCTTTGCTACAAACAGACGGCTCCTAACGGAGCGTTGAAAGCAGTTAAGCACCGCGTAGCGGTCGCCTCTTTGTAGTACGGATTATCAACCATGCTATTTGCGCTCCGTAGGAGCCGCCTGTAAATCGCTTCAATCAAGCGCTGCAACAATAATTGCACAGGCGCTTTCAATTTCTTTGCGGCTAATTATAAGCGGTGGCGCTATGCGCATGCAGTGTGGGGCAAACAAAAACCAATCGGTCAACACGCCGTTTTCAATACACCGGTCTATTATTTTTTTATTCTGCTCAAAGCTTTCAAACTCCACAGCCATCATCAAGCCGCTGCGGCGTATCCTAAGTCCGTGGCGTGCCAGTAGCTCCTCAAACAATTTTCCTTTGGCTTCTACATCAGCTACAATATTATCACCTACCAAAACATTTAGCGCTGCCAGCCCCGCTGCACAGCTAACCGGGTGTCCGCCAAAGGTGGTTATGTGGCCCAGTACCGGGTTCTCGGTAAGCAGGTTCATTTTACCGCGGGCAGTAATAAATGCCCCCAGTGGCATACCACCGCCTAGCGCTTTTGCCAGTAACAATATATCGGGTACTACACTGTAGTGCTCAAATCCAAATAGTTTACCGGTGCGGCCGAGGCCGGTTTGTGCTTCATCAAAAATCAATAGCGCGCCCGTTTCATCGCACTTCTTCCGTAGTAGCTTTATATATTCTTTGGTAGGTACTGTTACGCCACTCTCTGCCTGCACTGGTTCTATTATTACCGCTGCCGTGTGGTTGGTAATATGGTTCAGCTCATTGTCTACACCGTATGGCAGTGCTAATGTATCGGGCAGCAGCGGGCGGAACTGCCGTTTGAAATATTCATCGCCTATTATGCTTAGTGCCCCCTGCGTGCTGCCGTGGTAGGCATTTTTAAACGAGATAAACTGCGTTCTTCCAGTAATGCGCTTGGCCAGTTTCATAGTGCCCTCGGTAGCTTCGGCGCCGCTGTTGGTAAAATAAACGCTGTTCAATCCTTCGGGCAACAGGCTTACAAGCTTTTGCGCCAGCAGCACCTGCGGGCTTTGCACAAACTCCCCGTACACCATCAGGTGCATATATTTTTCTGCCTGCAGCTTCACCGCCTCTACTACTTTGGGGTGACTATGCCCCAGATTACTTACCGATATACCGGCTATCAGGTCAAGGTATTGCTTGCCACTGGTGTCATACATATACATGCCTTGGGCTCGCTCAATCTCGAGCATAAGGGGGGCCGGGCTGGTTTGCGCCACATGCCATAGAAAAAGTTGACGGTTAGAGAGCATAATAATACGGTTGGGCTAAAATAATGGCTTTAGGCAATCGTTACACTTTTTAAACATGGCACGTTCATGTAATGTTGCATGGTGACTGCTTAACCCCGGGTGATTGTATGAAATATTTTAGTGCCTCGTTTTATTATGTCCGCTATAAGGTGTTGGGCAAAATCATTGTAGAAACCTACCGCAATTTCAGGTGGCGGGTATGGCTTATAAGCATCCCATTTATTTTCGCTTATTTTTTACAGCAGTTGCTACACCTTTTTTTCCGCGTGCTCGATGAAATTTTCCACCGCAACCAAAAAAAGCAGGAGATTAAGCAACCTGTTTTTATTATAGCCAATCCACGCAGTGGCACTACCTACCTGCACCGCCTGGTAGCGCTGGACGATGAGCGCTTTTGCTACACCAAAAATGCACACACATTTTTTATGACCTCCTCGTTTGTGCAGTTCTATTACATAGCCCGCTGGATAGACCGCACCATCTTCCGCGGCATCATCCGCAAAACAATTGATAAGCTCGATGATATTTTCTGGGGCGGTTGGGATGATATACACCCTATGGGTTTTAATAAAGCCGAAGAAGATGAAATGGTGTTTGCTCAAAGCCTGATGAGCATTGGCGTAATGATGCCCTTTCCGTATTTCCATTACATGCACGAAACCAAGTTCCTTGACCATGAGCCGGAAGATGTGCGCAAAGGCGTAATGGATTATTACGAAAGCTGTGTGCGGCGGTTTGTGTTCCGCGCTGGTAAAAACAAAACGTACCTGGCAAAAAATGTGATGAGTACCGGCAGGTTTAAGAGCCTTATGCAGCGCTTTCCCGATGCTAAAATTATTTACATAGCCCGCCACCCGTATGATTCGGTGCCCTCTACTGCCAGCATGTTTTCGGTGCTTAATAAAATAGTGGCACCTGACTTACCCGATAGCCACCCTGCCAACAAAGCCTGGGGGCAATTAGGCATCGACCTGTTTAAATACAGCAAGCAGATGCGCCAAAGCATACCCGAGGGACAGTTTTTCAGCCTAACCTACGATGACCTGCTGGCCGATCCCCAAGGCTCAGTACTTAAAATATACGAGCGCTTTGGCTGGACACCCTCCGAAAAATTCCTTGCCCGCCTAAGCAAAGAAGAAGCCCGCAACAAAAACTACAAAAGTGCCCACACCTACTCCCTGGAGCAATTCGGCTTTACCAAAGAAGAAATCTACAATGAACTTGGCGATATAATGGATGAATTTGGGTTTGAGAAATAGAGAGGAAGGTTGTCAACCATTGTAACTGTGTTGACAGGATGGGGTAGACACACTGTTTAGGCAACAATCATCTGTACACGCCCTGGTGCTGTCCTGTAATTATCGCAAATTCCCTACCTTCATTTTGCAATGAAAGCCACCAATAACGAAAGAGTATACCGCATGCTTTTCTCAAGTGTCTACCCGCTGTATATAGCCAAGGCAGAGAAAAAAGGCCGCACCAAAGCAGAAGTAGATGAAGTCATCTTTTGGCTCACTGGCTACACCGCTAAAACCCTGCAACAGCAGGTAGATAAGAAAGTGGATTTCGAAACCTTTTTTGTACAGGCACCACAACTGAACCCTAACGTAACAAAAATTACCGGCCTTATCTGCGGCTACCGCGTAGAGGATATAGAAGACTCGGTTATGCAAAAAGTGCGCTATCTTGATAAGCTAATAGATGAACTGGCCAGGGGCAAGGCCATGGAGAAGATATTGAGGCAGTAAGGCTGTATTATTCCCCGCCTTATTTTGTTTCACGCACCCCCCGCTTGTATTATCACGCTCTTTTTATATTTACCCCACTTTTATAACCATAAAAACAAAATTGAAATGGCATTTGAAAATATCCTGGAAGGCCTTAAGGCAAGCGCTGTTAAAGCATCACCACTTGGTAAAACGTTAAAGCTTGATTTTGGCAGTAACAAAATTGTAATAGATGGCACCGGTGCTGGTAACTTAGTTAGCACTGAGGACCGCGAAACTGACTGTACGGTTACCATAGATGAAGATACATTTGCCAATGTTGCCAATGGTAGCCTAAACCCCATGATGGCGTTTATGAGTGGCAAAATAAAAGTTAAGGGCGATATGAGTGTTGCAACCAAAATGCAATCGCTTTTCAAGGCCTAAACATTTATTGCTGTATATAAAAATGGGTCCGGTAACTATGCTTACCGGACCCATTTTTATATTGGTGATATAGTTACTTACTGTTTCACTAACCTCCCTTTGGCTTCTGTGCCATTGGCAAAGCGTATATTAATAATATACATACCGCTGGCATAACTGCTTGTGTTTAGCTTTATCATTCTGCTGTAAGCACCTGTTGTTTGTGTATAAACTACCTGGCCCTGGCAGTTAGTTACCTGCAATAAAGCCACATCTTCGTTTATATTGCTAAGATCAATAGTAACCTCATTTACTGCCGGGTTAGGGAACAGTTTTATCTGTGTTTGTACACCGGTTAAATCACCAACAGATACAATTGAATCGCACTCACTACCGGTAAGCATAGGCAGGTTAGTAAACACTGAACCGGTAGCAGAAGTACAATCGCCATTATTTGCTGTTAAAGTGTAGCTGGTGCCAATTACCATGCCCGTTATAGCACCGCCGGCAACTACTGTTGGCCCGGTTGGCGAAAAATCATAAATAAGCGATGCATTGTAGTTGCTTAAGGCGCTGCTACCGGCAGAAATGCAAGTAGGAGCAGTAGTGGCAACTACCGGTATACCCGGTGCCTGCAGCTTGGGTTCATTGCTGAAAGCCGCACTGGCCAAAGAAGAGCAAGCTCCGTTATCAGCCGTTACGGTATAGCTTGTTCCGGTAACCATGCCTGTTATTGCGCCGCCGGTAGTAGCCGTAGGGCCTGTAGGGTCAAAGGTATAAGTAAGCGCTCCATCATAATTACTGATGGTGCTGCTTCCCACGGCCGAACAGGTAGCCGGTAAGGTGGCAATTGTTGGCACATCGGGTGATAATAACTGCGCTTCATTGCTGAAAGCCGCACTGGCCGAAGAAGAGCAGGCTCCGTTAGCGGCTGTTACGGTATAGCTGGTGCCTGTCACCATACCTGTTATTGCACCGCCGGTGGTAGCCGTAGGGCCTGTAGGGTCAAAGGTATAGGTTAGCGCTCCATCGTAATTGCTGATGGTATTGCTGCCCGCGCCTGCACAGGTGGCCGGTAGGGTGGCAACTGTTGGCACATCGGGTGATAGTAACTGTGCCTCATTGCTGAAAGCCGCACTGGCCGAAGAAGAGCAGGCTCCGTTAGCGGCCGTTACGGTATAGCTAGTTCCGGTTACCATGCCTGTTATTGCACCACCGGTTGTAGCCGTAGGCCCTGTAGGGTCAAAGGTATAAGTAAGCGCTCCATCGTAATTGCTGATGGTATTGCTGCCCTCGGTCAAACAGGTAGCCGGTAAGGTGGCAATTGTTGGCACATCGGGCGATAATAACTGTGCTTCATTACTGAAAGCCGCACTGGCCAAAGAAGAGCAGGCTCCGTTAGCGGCTGTTACGGTATAGCTGGTGCCTGTCACCATGCCTGTTATTGCACCGCCGGTTGTAGCCGTAGGGCCTGTAGGGTCAAAGGTATAGGTTAGAGCTCCATTGTAATTGCTGATGGTGTTGCTTCCCACGGCCGCACAGGTAGCCGGTAAGGTGGCCACTGTTGGCACATCGGGTGATAGTAACTGCGCCTCATTGCTGAAAGCTGCACTGGCTACAGAAGAGCAGGCTCCGTTATCAGCCGTTACTGTGTAGCTTGTTCCGGTTACCATGCCTGCTATTGCACCACCGGTTGTAGCCGTAGGCCCTGTGGGGTCAAAGGTATAGGTTAGCGCTCCATCGTAATTGCTGATGGTGTTGCTTCCCACGGCCGCACAGGTAGCCGGTAAGGTGGCCACTGTTGGCACATCGGGCGATAATAACTGTGCTTCATTACTGAAAGCCGCACTAGCCACAGAAGAGCAAGCTCCGTTTTCAGCCGTTACGGTATAGCTTGTTCCGGTTACCATGCCTGTTATTGCACCACCGGTAGTAGCTGTAGGCCCTGTAGGGTCAAAGGTATAAGTTAGCGCTCCATCGTAATTGCTGATGGTGCTGCTTCCCACGGCCGCACAGGTAGCCGGTAAGGTGGCCACTGTTGGCACATCTGGCGATAGCAGCTGCGCTTCATTGCTGAACTGTGCGCTTACTAAAGCAGGGCAGTTTCCAACACTGGCTTCTACCGTATAGCTTGTTCCGGTTACCATGCCTGTTATTGCGCCACCGCTAGTAGCCGTAGGTCCGGCAGGGTCAAAGGTATAGCTGTATGCAGCATTGTAATTACTGATGGTACTGCTGCCTTCGCCCGTACAGGTAGCAGGTAAGCTAACAACAGTAGGCGTGGTAAGTAATTGAGCATCGTTACTAAACGATACGCTTGCTGTAGAGGTACATGTATTGTTAGCGGCTGTTACTGTATAGCTGGTGCCTGTAACCATACCGCTTACATCTCCGTTTCCGGAAACTGAAGGACCTGCAGGGGTGAAAGTATAAGTAAGCCCTGCGCTGTAATTGCTGATGGCACTCGTACCATCGGTATTGCAGGTAGCAGCCACGCTGGTAATGGTGGGTGCATCCGGTGTCGGCAATTGCGACTCTATACTAAACGGAGAGCTTGCTGCTGGGCTGCAGGTTCCGCTGGTAGTTGTCACTGTATAGGTAGTTCCGGTAGTCATACCGTTTATTTGTCCATTGTTATCTATAGTTGGGCCGGTAGGGTCAAACGTATAGGTAAGGCCCCCATTATAGTTCGTTACTATGCTGCTGCCATTTGCACTGCAGGTAGCAGGTGTTGTGCTTATAGTTGGTATGGTGGGTACAGGAATTGTAGTTGTATAGTATATTAAAATACCACCTATAGCGCCACGGCCACCATCGCTATTGCCACCGCCGGCACCTCCACCCCCATAGGTACTACCGGGGTTATTAGTAGATGGTCCACCTGCGCCGCCTGCCGGGCCTGCGCCTGCACCACCTGCACCACCATTGCCTCCGCTACCCCCATTACCTGCACCACCGCTGTCATTACTACTACCACCGCTGGCTGTACCACCTGCGCCACCGCTACCGGGGTTATTACCCGAGCCCGAGCCGCTACCGCCCCTGGCACCACCACCTGCAAATAAATTTACTGCGCCACCCCCATCGGCGGTACCACTAAACGTAGTGTTGCCGCCGGCATTTCCATCATCTCCCCTTTCGCCATCGCTGCCGTTAGCGCCACCGCAGCCCCCTGCACCTATGCTATATGTAAATGTTGAGCCTGGTGTAACAATAATAGTAGAAGATGCGTGCGCACCACCACCACCACCGCCACCGCCGCGGGTATTAAAAAGGCCCCCGTTACTGCCACCGCCACCGCCACCGGCACCCCCGCCGCCACCATAGGCGTGTACTGTAATAGCGGTAACATTGCAGGGCACCTGCCAGCTACCGGTTATATTACCGGCACTGCAAGCACCAGGTCCATCAATAACAACATCCTGCCCAAGGGCAGCGAGTACAATGTAAAAACAGAGAAAGGTAAA
>DATGWP010000030.1:0-9945 GCA_035299425.1 Chitinophagales bacterium
TATATTGTAAACTATCTTATATGTTTTTACCGCTGCGTTGGCACCCATGCTCACGTGGTCTTCTTGCCCATCGCTGCTGGTAATGGTATCTACACTGGCAGGGGTTGCCAGTTGCTTGTTCATACTTACTATAGCTGCGGCAGTGTATTGTGGTATCATCAGTCCGCTGTTCAGTCCGCTATCCTGCACCAAAAATTTAGGCAGGCCTCTTTTACCCGATAGCAACTGAAATGTACGGCGCTCAGATATACTCGCCAGCTCGCTCATGGCTATACCCAAATAATCTAGCGAAATAGCCAGCGGCTCGCCGTGGAAGTTACCACCGCTAAGTATCAGGTCTTCCTCTTCAAATATCAGCGGGTTATCGGTTACTGCGTTTATCTCCCGTTCAAACACATCGCGCACCTGTGCTATGGCATATTTAACTGCCCCATGCACCTGCGGCACACAGCGGAACGAGTACGGGTCCTGCACATTCTCTTTTTGTTGCTTAGCTATTTCGCTACCCTCTAAAAACTGCAACACATTCTGGGCGCTCTCTATTTGCCCCTGGTGGTTGCGCACCCGCTGTATAGCCGGGTGAAACGGATTGGTCTGCGCATCAAAAGCATCTACCGAAATAGCAGCCGTAAAATCGGCAAGCTTCTCTACTCTCTCGGCCTCTATCAATGAATAACATCCCCAGGCGCTCATAAACTGGGTGCCGTTAAGCAGGGCCAGCCCTTCTTTGGCTTTTAGTACTATTGTTTCTATACCCAGCTCTTTTAATACTTCTTCGCTTTCGCGTTTTACATTTTTGTAGCGTACGGTACCCTTACCTATCATAGGCAAGGTCAGGTGGGCCAAAGGCGCTAAATCGCCACTGGCACCTAGTGAGCCAACCTCCCATACTACCGGCAACACGCCTTTATTATACAGCTCAGCCAGTTTCTCTACCACCTCTACCGTTACACCCGAGTACCCTTGCGCCAGCCCTTTTATTTTCAGCAGCATCATCAGCCTTACTACTTCCGGCTTTACCTCATCGCCCATACCGCAGGCATGGCTTACTACCAGGTTCTCCTGTAGTTGTTCCAATTGGTCCTTGGGTATTTCTACATCGCACAAGGCGCCAAAACCCGTGTTTATACCATAGTAGCGTCCGTGTCCGTCAATTTTCTTTTCCAGGTAACTGCGGTTGGCGGCAATTTTCTTTTTGGCTTCGTCGCTAAGCTTAATAGAACCATATGTAGAAAGAAAATCTCTTAAATCGTTTAAGGTAATAGGCTGGTTGGTAATAGTAAATGTGCTCATACAGTTATAAAGTATGTGCCAAATGTATGGGATAAAAGGAGAAAGTAAACTGTGGTAATTACTGCACCACTATCTTTTGGGCAAAGCCCCCATTGCTGTTAGCTACGCGCACTATATAAACACCGGCAGCCATATTGCTCAGGTCAATATTGGTTTCGGTTTGGCTAAGCGGCTGGTGCTGCAGGCTTTGGCCCACGGTGTTAAACAACTGCACCGAGTAACCGTTTTCTATTTGTTTGTTGAACAAAATTTGAAGTGTGCGGTTCTGCAGGTTAATACGAGCATCGTTAGCCGATAGGGTTACAACACCGGTAGCTTCTGAAATATACACGGTAATAGTAGAAGTACTGCTACAGCCATAAGAATTACTGCTTACAAGCGTTACCTGGTAGGTACCCGGTTCGGTATAAGCATAATCAGGATTGGCAACACCCTCAATTTCGCTGCCATCGCCAAAACTCCAGAGGTAGTTACCGGTATGTATCGAGTTGCTAAAGAAATCGATAGGCTGATATACGCTGGCGTAAATAGTTGAGGCAGTAAGGTTGTTGTTTATGGTCCAGCCGTTTACGTAGATATCATTACCGGCCGTATAGGTACCATACTCATATACAAGATTATAATGGCCAAATGGCAAAGTGCTGAATGTAAAATTGCCGGTGGCATTGGTATTGGTAAATATCAGTCGGCCTGTATCGTTTAGTAATTTAACGGTATTCCACGAAATGCTGGGGTCCTGGGTTACAGCAATTACACCATCGTCGTTGTTGCATCCGGCATCCATACTGGTTACAACTATCGGGTAAGAAATGTGAAGAAAAAACCTGTTTTCTGCCTGCGTAAACTGGTTTAGCAAAAACAGGTAATCGCCATCGCGCAGGTCGTGAAAAACTGCCTGCTGCCGGTCTTCCAGGCGTACTATAGAAGTAGGGTCAATATTATCTAATAAGGTAGCGCGGATAGAATATAGGCCATTGCCTTCTGCCTTTATACCCAGCGGCACCACTGTACCGGGGGCAAATGCGCCATAACTGTTAGAAAAACAAGGAACCATATCGCCGCTGAAGGAGTAAATGTTTGGCGCCGACGAACTGGTGTCAAACACCTTTTGCCCATCTTCGGGAAAAACATACTGCCTTTCACCCAAATCAAGGGCTACAGATGTTTCGTCAAATATAGCTGTAGATACTTCGGTTATGCGCAACTTCACCTGCTTTTTGCCCGCCGCAAAAGCCTGCGCAGCAATAACAACTACCAGTAAAGCAAAAACCAGAATTTTCTTCATGTTGGGTATAAGGCTATAGTTAAAACGTGTCCAATAGTGTTTAACTACCACAATCTACATCCAGATACGACAAATGTCAAGTACCGGATTGTTTGATTGTTGCAACAGCAAAGATAAAAACTAATTGAATTCTAACTATTGTGGCAGCCTGCCCGTAATAAGATCACTGATGTCATCCAGGGTAAGGTCGTTGCGGGTTTCGCGGGTTTGGGTATCGCGCAGCCTGAATAACCCCGTATTCTTCTCATTATCACCTATTTCTACCAAATAAGGGATGTTTTTTTGCGCCACGTAATCAAACTGTTTCTGCTTTTTTACGTTGCCTAGAAATATCTCGGCCGGTATGTTTTCCCCACGCAACTTTTGCACTTGTTGAAAAGTAAATTCCTCCACGCTTATATCGCGGGGCACAAACAGCACTTTAACCCCCTGCGATATTGTAGCGGGAAACAGCTTCAACTCTTCCATTACATCGTATATACGCTCTATACCAAAGCTGATACCCACACCGCTCATACCCTGCCCGCCAAACATCTCAGTTAGGTTATCGTAGCGGCCGCCCGAGGCGATAGAACCTATTCTGATATCGTTGCACACCACCTCCCAAATAGTGCCGGTGTAGTAATTAAGACCTCGGGCAAGCGTAACATCAAATACTACGTTGGTAGCATTGGCATGTGCCAGCACAAAGTTTAGTTCATCGAGACCTTTTCTGCCTATTTCTATATCGGCAAAATATTGTTTTAACTCGGCGGTGGTTTTTACCTGCAACAGCGTGGTTATCTTCCCTTTTTGTTCAGGGCTTAGGTTTAGCTTATCCAATTCATTGCTTACTCCATCTAACCCAACCTTATCAAACTTATCTATTACAATAGTTATCTCGGTCAGTAACTCGGGGCATCCGGCATATTTGGTTAAGGCCTCCAGTATCTTCCGGTTGTTCACTCGTATGGTAGCATTGATGCCCAGCAGCGCATATACATCCATATATATCTTAGTCAACTCTACTTCATTGAATAAAGAGATGCTGCCTATTACATCAGCATCGCACTGGTAAAACTCCTGGTAGCGCCCCTTTTGCGGCCTATCGGCGCGCCAAACAGGACCGATGTGAAAGCGCTTGAACGGAAAAGCTAAATCATCCTGGTGTTGCACTACATAACGGGCAAGTGGCACTGTAAGGTCGTAGCGCAGCCCTTTTTCGGCAATAAGCGGAGTTACGTTCTGTACCGTCAGGCTATCTGCTTCTATTTTTTTGCTTCTCACCTCATTCAGGTAGTCACCGCTATTCAATATTTTAAACAATAGCTTATCGCCTTCCTCGCCATACTTACCGGTTAGGGTTTCCAGCTTTTCTATAGCCGGTGTTTCAATCTGTTCAAATCCGTATTTGCGGAAAACGCTTTTAATAGTATCAAATATATAATTGCGCTTGGCCACCTCCGATGGCAAAAAATCGCGGGTGCCTTTGCTTAGCGCAGGCTTTATCTTTTTCACTTCACTCATAATTCAAAAATAGGATTGTTTGGAATATCTGGTGCGTCATTGCGAGGAGTTCCGATGCTTTGATCGGGATGACGAAGCAATCTCCCGGCTACACATGGCTGCGTAAAGTTAAACGCGCTTGCTGACAGGGGAAATTGCTTCGCCACTCGCAGAGCCTCGTTCCTCGCAATGACGTCTTTACTTTTTATTATACTTCTCTATTATCTTATCCGTAGCCTTGTCGAGCATGAGGTATACATCTTCGTAATGCTGTTCGGTCAGGCTCCAGGGGTCGGGCACTTTTTGGTTTTTGCCGGGCTCTACCTCATTCATAATGTATAGCACCTTGGCAATCTCTGCTTCGCTTTTGGCCATGGTAACCACCGTTTCGTGGTTGCTGGCATCCATTACATATATCACATCGTAATACTCCAGGTCTTTACGCTCTATAGGGCGGCTGCGCTGGTAGTTAATATCTATACCATAGCGGCCCATTACCTTTATCGAGTTCTCGTTGGGTAGTTCGCCCTTGTGCCAGTCGCTGGTGCCGGCCGAATCAATTTCCCAATCCAGTCCCAGTTTCTCTACCTTGTGCTGCAACAAGCCATGTGCAATAGGCGAGCGGCAAATGTTGCCCAGGCATACCATCAATATCTTCATATTACCTTAGTTTATACAGGGCGAATAAAGCAAAACACGGCCGTATTTAAATTGTGTTTAAGAACTATTTACATAACCCCCAAAGGGTTTGAACCTTTTGGGGGTTATGTAATAGTTAAAACCTTGCCGGAGCAGCCCTTAAAATTTGAGCGCTCACATTTCTTACCTACTTTAGCACAAACACCCAGCTATGCCCAAATTTATCCTCATTATCCGCGAAGACCTTTCGCGCTATCCCATGCCGCAAGAACAATTGAATGCTATTATTGCCGAACATGTAAAGTGGGCACGCGACCTTACAGCCCGCGGCATTTTTGTAGATGGCAACGGCATACAAAGCGATGGGCGATTGATAGAAATGATAAACGGCGACTTGGTAGTGCAGCCCATTCGCGATGTACGCGAGGGTGTAGGCGGTTATTATATCATAGAGGCCCGCGACCTGCAGGCCGCTGTGGAAATAGGTAAGGAATGCCCGACTTACAAAGACGGCGATTTGTTGGAGGTGAGGCCGTTGGGAGGGTAGGTTGTCTGAATCAGGATTTGCAGGATTTTAGAATAAATAAGATGCTCCGGACTAATAAATTTGGGTCGGTGAGGATGGCAGCAAAACATCTAATTGTAGTACGATGGTGAAAGCATTTGTAGAATATCAAAATCGGCTGTTAGTATGTTATATGGATAAATGTAAATACATATATTTACGTTGATACTAAATTTCAAAAAGGCCTGAAAGGCCGATAAGCTAATAGCACAGGGCAACGCCCTGTGTAATTGTAAATACAAACCACTAAGCCCTGAAAGGGCGCAATGTTTTATGGGCCAGTCCATCGCTAAAAACTACTTGCACATAACCTTCAGTACCAAACACCGACAACCACTTATTGACGAGCAGATAGAAGCAGAATTACACTCATACATAGGTGGTGTTTGCAAAAACATGGATTGCCAGCCTATAACCGTAGGTGGTTACACCGATCATATACATTTGTTATGCCTTCTGTCGAAAAAGGTAACATTGGTAAAACTAATGGAAGAAATAAAAGGCGGTTCATCCAAATGGATAAAATCCAAAGGCGATAGATATAACGCCTTTCATTGGCAGGATGGCTATGGCGCACTTTCGGTTAACCCCTCGGAGCTAGATGCAGTGATAAATTATGTAGCCAACCAGAAAGAACACCATAGAACTAAAACTTTTCAGGAAGAGTACAGGGCATTTCTCACTAAATATAAAATTGAGTTTGATGAGCGCTATGTGTGGGAGTAAATATTGCGCCCTTGCAGGGCTTAATACAAAACCATTGATTACACAGGGCGTTGCCCTGTGCTAATAGATTGCGGCCCGTTGGGCCTGAATACCAATACAGTTAAATATACTAAAGACATTGGCATGTACTAATAGATTCCGACACGTTGGGTCTGCGTGCAAAAAATAGTTACCATGTGATATTATTGAAGATGGCATTAAATGGGAGGAACCCATTATTTGTTAGCATGCTATTGTAGCAAAACGTAAGTCCATATATTTAAATGTGACGCGTATGACTGTAAAAGGCCTGAAAGGCCCATTATCTAATAGCACAGGGCAACGCCCTGTGTAGATGTTAATACAAACCTCTAAGCCCTGAAAGGGCGCAATATCAGCAGGGCTTATTAGCCGCGCGTAATACTGCTACTCAAAATAAACTTACCTGCCTTATTTGTCCCTTTGTTCTAAATTTTCAACTTCGCCAGTAATGAAGAACTGGAAAAGATATACCATAACAGCCGCTTTGCCTTATGCCAACGGCCCTAAACATATAGGCCACCTGGCGGGGGCTTACCTGCCTGCTGATATTTATGTGCGTTATTTGAAAGCGAATAAACGCGATGTGGTGTTTGTGTG
Organism: Chitinophagales bacterium; assembly: GCA_035299425.1. Taxonomy (GTDB): domain Bacteria; phylum Bacteroidota; class Bacteroidia; order Chitinophagales; family LD1; genus Bog-950. Next base: position 6,612 of record DATGWP010000030.1, read on the forward strand.
TGGCAGCGATGAGCATGGTACGGCTATTACCTTTCAGGCCCTGCAGGAGAAGACTACGCCGCGTGCTATTATTGATAAATACCACGCGCTTATTAAGCAGAGTTTTGAGCAGTTGGGTATTGCCTTTGATATTTACCACCGCACCAGCGAGCCACTGCACCACGAAACAAGCCAGGAGTTTTTTCTCGATTTCTACAATAAAGGCCTGTTTAAAGAAATTACCAGCGAGCAGTATTACGATGAGGAGAAGAAGGTGTTTTTGGCCGACCGCTATATAATGGGCACCTGCCCTAACTGCGGCAACGAGCGGGCCTATGGCGACCAGTGCGAAAAGTGCGGTAAGTCGCTTTCGCCAAACGAACTGATAAACCCGCACTCTACCCTTAGCGGTAAAGTACCGGTGAAGAAGGATACCAAGCATTGGTACCTGCCACTGAATGAGTATGAACCATGGCTGCGCACCTGGCTGCTGCGCGACCATGCCAAAGACTGGAGGGCCAATGTATATGGCCAGTGCAAAAGTTGGATAGAGGGCGGACTGCAACCACGCGCCATGACGCGCGATGGTGAATGGGGTATTAAAGTACCACTGCCGGATGCGGAGGGCAAAGTGCTGTATGTTTGGTTCGATGCGCCTATAGGCTACATAAGCGCCACCAAGCAGTGGGCAAAAGATACCGGTAACAACTGGGAACTATACTGGAAGGACAGCGACACGCGCCTGATACACTTTGTGGGTAAGGATAACATTGTGTTCCACTGTATCATCTTCCCGGTAATGCTGCACATGCACGGTGACTATATAGTGCCTGATAACGTTCCGGCCAATGAGTTTTTGAACCTGGAAGGCGATAAGATGAGCACCAGCCGCCGCTGGAGTGTAGAGATGCATGAGTACCTGGAAGATTTCCCCGGCAAGGCCGATGAGCTGCGCTATGTATTGTGCTCTATTGCACCAGAAACCGCCGACTCGGAGTTTACATGGAAAGATTATAAGACACGTGTAAACAGCGAACTGGTAGCCATTTTCGGCAACCTGGTAAACCGCGTGTTGGTGCTTACCGAGCAGAACTTTGAAGGCAAGGTGCCTAAAGCCGGCGAATGCGACGACCTGCGCAAAGTAATAACCGAGCAACGCGAAAAGATAAGTGCGGCAATAGAAAACTTCCAGTTCCGCGAGGCGCTTACGGAGATGATGAATGTAGCGCGCCATGGCAATAAAATGCTGACAGAAAAAGAGCCATGGAAAACAGCCAAAACGGATAAAGAAGCTACTGCCTATACACTTTACGATGGATTACAGATAGTGGCTAACCTGGCTATACTCTGCCGTCCGTTTTTGCCGTTTACATCGGATAAGCTTTTTGCGATGCTGAACCTGGACCCAAGTAATTATACATGGGCCGATGCCGGCCGGCAAGATTTACTTAAACCCGGCCACCAGCTGGGCAAGGCAGAGTTGCTGTACCAGAAACTGGAAGATGATGTAATACAAAAGCAGATAGATAAACTGAATGCCAATAAAGTGGCAGCCGTAGAAAAAGAACCTAAAAAAGTGGAAACAAAACCAACCAGTACGGAAGCAGCGAAGGGAGAAATAGTGTACGACGACTTTGCCAAAATAGACATCCGTGTAGGTACCATATTAACCGCCGAAAAGGTAGAGAAAGCCGATAAGCTTTTGAAGCTAACGCTGGATATGGGCTATGAAACCCGCACGGTGGTTTCGGGCATTGCCGAGCACTTTAAGCCCGAAGACATCATAGGCACACAGGTATCGGTAGTGGCTAACCTTGCGCCGCGAAAACTACGCGGCATAGAGAGCAAAGGGATGATACTAATGGCTGAAGATGAGGCGGGTAAACTGCACTTTGTGTCGCCAAAAGATTTAACCAATAATGGCAGTATCATCAAGTAAATTGGTTTACATTCGTTTAACATTAAATTTTTATAACCAAACTTCATCTTAAAATGAGAACTAAATTTTACTCACTGGTTTTAGGTTGCGCCGCCATGTTTACAGGCCATGTAGCATCGGCACAATGCAGCAAAGACTACATTACCGAAGTATTTCAGAACGTAACGGTAACTACCGATACTTACAGCACTGCCAACAGCACTACTTTATTAATAGATGTGTACCAGCCTACCGGCGATAACTCTACCATGCGCCCGGTTATGATACTGGCACACGGCGGCAGCTTTATTGGCGGCAGCAAAACACAGGATGGTGTGGTAACTGAACTTTGCAACAACTTTGCAAAGCGCGGTTATGTTACGGCGTCTATCAACTACCGTTTAGGCCAGCCTTTGGATATGCTAAACGGCCCAACTGCCAAAGATGTGGTAATGAAAGCTATCAGCGACGGTAAGGCGGCTATCCGCTTTTTCCGCAAAGATGCGGCTACTGTAAATAAGTACAACATTGACCCTGAGAAGGTGTTTGTAGGCGGTAACAGTGCCGGTGCAGTTTTGTTTGCCCACGTGGCATTTATCGATAGCGTAAACGAAGCGCCTGCCGACCTTAGAACTATTATTAATAACAACGGTGGTATTGAAGGCAACAGTGGTAACGATGGTTATTCTTCTCGTCCACTGGCATTGCTTAACCTGGCCGGCGGTTTGAACGAAGCTACTTTTGTAAGCGAAGGCAACACCCCGTCTTTCAATGCACAGGGCGATGAAGATGCTACCGTGCCTTACAACTGCGCTAACGCACAGGGTGGTATTACACCGGTGCAGCTTTGCGGCTTAGGTCAAATGGAGCCATTGTATATCCAATACGGCATTAACCACTCAAGCATAGTTTACCCACAGGCAGGCCACTGCCCATGGCAGAGCAATGCTGCTATGATGGCAGAAATTGACTCAGCATCGGCTGCTTTCTTAGCGCCATACGCTTGCCAGGGTATAGCTGCTTCGGTTAGCAATGTAACGCAGGTAGCTGATATCTCGGTGTATCCTAACCCGGCACATGCCGAAGTAAACATCCGCAGCAGCGAGAACATTGCCGCTGTAACTATGACCAACAACATGGGCCAGATAGTTGCGCGTAACAATTTCTCTGCCAGCAACGGCACTATCAATACCTCTACTTTTGCTGCCGGTATTTACAATGTAAAAATTGAATTTGCCAACAGCAACATAGCTGCGGTAAATAAGAAAGTAGTGATAGAGTAATTACTACCATTGCCCTTCAATAAAAAAGCCCCGGCGTTTATACGTCGGGGCTTTTTTATTGGAAGTTAACTGGCCGTTATTGCTACTGCACCGGTGCTGCTTCCGGTTTAGTCTTCGCCTCTTTAAATATCGCCTTGCTAAGCATAAAGGTAAG
>DATGWP010000031.1:0-10091 GCA_035299425.1 Chitinophagales bacterium
ATCAACTTTGAAACCGCTTGTCAGCAACTCGCGCACCAGTTTATCGCCTTCAACTAAAAATTTGCCATACATTTGGCGGAACTTTTTTTGATGAAGCGAGCGGACAAAAGTGAGTTGTTGTTTAGAGAGCATATATGCAAATATGAACTATGCTGCCGTAAACTGAAAACTGAATGCCGCAAACTATCAACCCATAAGTAACGAATGCAGAAGCGTAGTCGACATTTATTGTTTATCCTCCTCCCCTTCTGCGCCATTTTGCTTTTGCTGCCATCTTGCCGTGTGGTTAAAAACCTGCCCGAAGGGCAAAGCCTGCTGGTTAAAAACAAGTTTGTATTAAAAGATAAGATAAGCACCGTAGCCGAAAAAGAACGTATACGCGATGACCTGGGCAAAATAGCCGCGCAGAAACCGAATGTACGTTTCTTCCAGATTTTGCCCTTCCGTATGTGGCTGTACCATAGTGCTACACGGGGTAAAAAGCTAACCAAGTTTAAGCAGTGGATAATAGACAAAGTGGGCGAGGCGCCGGTAGTATACGACTCTACGCTGGCAGAGAAGAGCATAGCCAGCATGGAAAACTACCTGTGGAACTACGGATACTTTAACCGCACGGTTACCGATAGTGCCATTACCAAAAAGAAACGTACTAAGGTAATATACAACGTGCACACCAACCAGCAATGGAAGCTGGGGGATATATCGCTGCCAAACGGGCACAACACCTGCGACTCGATAGTGCGCGAGAACCGTAAAAATACTTTTCTTAAAAAGGGGGATGGGTTTAGTGTACTAAATCTTAAAAACGAGCGCGAAAGGATAGAGACTGTATTGCGCAATAGCGGGTTCTTCTTTTTTAGCCGCGAGTACGTAACCTTCGATTTTGATACGGCCACTACACGCCATGTGGTAAATATTAAAATTACCATTAACCAACCCAGCGATAGCACCCTGCACGAGCAGTACCGTATAAATAATATTTACATAGTATCTGATTATTCAGCCGACCGGTTGGCCGATTCTACCCGTCGCGATACGGTGATGGCCGGAGAATACATGCTGATAGCTCAAAAGCCTAACTTCAGAAAAGGCGTGCTGATAGATGCGGTTTACTTTAAACACGATGACCTGTTTATGAAAAGCAAAGAGACCCGCACCATCAACCGCTTTTCTATACTCGGTGCATTTAAGTTTATAAGTATAGACTATGCAAAAGTAAAAGATGCCCCCGGCAACTACCTCGATTGTATTATATCGCTTACCCCCGCGCCCCGGCAAGGTGTAATGGCCAGTGGAGAGTTGAATGTAACCAATGAGGGTTTCTTTGGTACAGCGGCCACCCTATCGTATAAAAACAAGAACCTGACCAAGGGGGCCGACCAACTCTTGTTTGACCTCTCCAGCGGGGTACAGCTCAAGTTTAGCAAGAAAGAAAATGTGCAGGTAATGAATGCCACCGCCTCGGCCAATGTAACTTACTACATCAATAAGTTCCTGGTGCCTTTCAGGGCCAAGATATTTTCGCGCAACACCAACCCGCGCACCCGCATAAATTTAGGTTACAACTTTGAGCACCGTTTCGATTTTGACACCCTGGGTTTTGTAGCCTTCCTATATCAGCTGCACCACTTCAATGCATCATTTGGTTACGAGTGGGCAGAGAACAGGTTCAAAACACACTTGTTCAACCCCATAGCAGTCAGCTTTTACCTGCTACCCAAGCGTGGCGATGAGTTTGAACGGCGGCTAAGCCTAAACCCCATACTTAAAAGCAGCTTTGAAGAGCAGGTTATTATAGGCCCTAACTACACTTTTACCTACAATAGCCAGCGCAGCGATAAGGATAGGATAACTACCTATTTCCGCACCAATATGGAAACCGCGGGCAATGTTCTGTATGGCGGTTTCAGGCTGGCAAACCTAAAGAGCGCCAACCAAACATATTTAATTGCCAAAAGGCCCTTCTCTCAGTTCTTCCGTATAGATGGCGACCTGCGCAACCATTTCAGGATGGATAACCACAGCATGTTTGCCATGCGCACTTATGCGGGTATAGGTGTACCCTACGGCAACTCTAAAGCGCTGCCATTTGTAAAGCAGTTTTTTGTGGGTGGGCCCAACAGCTTAAGAGGATTCCTTATCCGCGAAATTGGGCCGGGGGGCTATTCGGACCCATCGGCATATACTGCCGAAACAGGTGAGAAAACCAATACCGGTTTCTTTAACCAGACGGGGGATATTAAATTAGAAATGAACGCCGAAATACGCTTTGATATATACCGGTGGATTAAAGGGGCCATATTTGCCGATGCCGGTAACGTGTGGCTAATACGCAAAGATACCCGTACACTGGGCGAGTTTAACTTTAAGCGTTTCTGGAGCGAGTTTGCAGTAGATGCCGGGGCCGGTCTGCGCCTCGATTTCAACTTCTTCGTTATCCGGTTCGATTACGGGTTCCCTCTACGCGACCCGCGCCGTGTAGAAGGCAAACGCTGGCAGTTTAAAGATGGACAGGCCTTTAAAACCGGGCAGTTTCAGTTAGCTATCGGCTATCCATTTTAAAAGTATTGTTACACTATCCTATTTACGGCTAATGCAAGAAGAAACAAAAACCGAAAAAAGAACACTGCTACACAAAGCATCTGCTGTAGTATCTACTGTAGGCAACCCGCTTATAACCTTCTCAGTTTTCGTTCTGTTCATTACCCTAAAAACCATGGAACCGGTTACCGCCGGCCTGCTCTCGTTGCTTGTTATTGGCGGTGTTACTATACCCATTAGCATAAACAACTACGTAAAAACCAAAAGGGGGATATATACCAACTACGATGTAAGCGACCGTGAGCAACGCCAAAGCTTTTACCGCTTTCTTTTGTTGCTGCTAAGTGTGGTAACGGCCATATTATTTTTAACCAACCAGCCTGCCAGTTTCAGGTTTGGCAGCCTGGTGTTTTTATGCATGGTTATAGTTTCTTTTATAATTAACTACCGGCTAAAGGTCTCTATGCATACCTCTATTTCGGTTTACCTGGGCTTTGCATTGTTACTAATAAATTTGTATGCAGGCATAGCTATGTTACTGTTTTCTATCCTTATTGCCCTATCGAGGCTGGTGCTTAAGCGCCACACTGTTGCAGAAGTAATCGCCGGCTTTATTATGGGCATACTTTTCGGCGGCTTCAACTTTTGGTTGCAGTTAAAGTTGAGTTAATTCCTTACCCGCTATACACTTTCTGTATACCAATTACAGGCTTACCGGCGTTAACTACAGCAATAAGCCACTGCTTTGAATTAACTCTACCTCACCATTAACTAACCACATGAAACCAACTCTTAAACTCTTGCTATTAGCAAGTGTGGCCACCATTGTATTTGCCTGCTGCAGCCAAAGCAGGAAAGAAAGAAACCAGGACCAGGCCACACCAGGGCAGACGGCAGAAATGCAGCATGCACTACCCGCCTCATCCACAGCAGCTGTAGAAAACAAAAAAGATATCGTCCATAAGTTTATTCGTACTGCCGACATTAAATTTAAAGTAAAAGACGTGGTTAAAGCCAGCTACGCTATAGAGGATATTGTAGCCAGCCACGGAGGGTTTGTGGCTTACACTAATTTAACCAGCACTATCAACAGTACCAGCACTGTAGCAGTTTCGGCAGATTCATCGTTGGAAACAACCTGCTATTCTGTAATAAACAATATAAAGCTGCGCATACCTAACACAGCACTGGATACTACACTTAAAAGCATTGCCCGGCTTGTTGATTATATAGATTACCGGCAAATACGAGCCGATGATGTAGCGCTTCAAATGCTCTCGAACAAGTTAAAGCAGCAACGAATGAGCAAGAGCGAAAAGCGGCTAGCAGCAGCCATAGATAGCCATGGTAAGAAATTGGAAGAGACAGCAACAGCTGAGGAAGCGCTTTTGAATAAAGCCGAACAGGCTGACGATGCTATGCTATCTAATTTAAGTACGCAGGACCATATAAATTACAGCACCGTTACGCTGGAAGTTTATCAGCCGCAGGCTGCTATACACACTATGATAAGTAGCAACAAACCGATACTGGCCTATACACCACCATTTGCCACCCGGTTGACAGCATCGCTAAAAAGCGGTTGGCTGGTAGTTGAAGGCATCCTCTTGTTCTTTGCAGAAATATGGTGGTTACTGGTTGTAATTTTACTGGGCATCACTATTTACCGCAAATTCGCAAAAGAGATGGCATTCAAATAGGCTATAAAGCAAAAGAGTTCCTAATTCGGAACTCTTTTGCTTTATATTAAACCGTGGTTGGAGGCGTTGGTGGCAAATTCTTTTTCTTCGGAAAACCGAAAAGAGAAGACGTGATTATGGGTAATACAAAAATCAGCACTGTGGTAAGCGAAAACACCATATCTGCTTTTTCGCTTTCTAGCATATGGCATAGCCATGTTCCTTCGCCAAACTCGCCGCAATAAAAACCAAGGCAAAGCTTAAGACCCAGAATACCAATTACCAGAAATGCCATAGTATCGAGAAACGGAAATTTTTGCATCAGCTTCACAAAATATCCAGCCACAATGCGCATAGTGATAATACCTATAAACACACCCAAACAAACCAGGTAAATGTTTTGGGTGAATGCTACAGCGGCAAAAACATTATCCAGCGAGAAAGTCATATCCATTACTTCTACCATCAACACAGTGCTCCAGAATTGGCTGAGGCCAAACATGCGTTTGGGGTGTTTCACCTCTTCACTCAGTTCTTCCTGTTCAATATCAAGTATGTGCTCCTTTTTGGTAATCTCTTTGTAAAAGAAATGAACACACAGGTATATGAGGTATCCTCCGCCCACCAGCTTAAGCCAGCTTATTTTAACCAGTATACTGGCAAAAACCAGGGCCGTACCGCGGAAAATGTAAGCCAGCACAAGGCCAATACGCAGTGCCCGCTTCCTGTCCTTCTCCGGCAGGTCCATTACCATAGTGGCCAGCACAGCAGCATTATCTACCGAAAGAAGGCTTTCAATTAGTATCAGGTTTAAAACAACCAGCAGAGCGGTTTTAGGATCTGGCTCCAGAAAATGGGCAAAAAACTGTGCTATAGCTTCCAATCAATCAATTTAGTAGGGCAAACATAATAGATTCTGAAAGCAATATTACTAATCTTGCTTTACACATATTCACAAAATGTTCGACGCAGTAATATATGATATGGATGGGCTGATAATAGACAGCGAACCTTTTTGGCGGCAAGCCGAAATGAAGGTGTTTTCAACTGTAGGCCTTAACCTAACCGAAGCAGATTGTATGCAAACCACCGGGTTTAGATTTGATGAAGTAGTTGAGCACTGGTGGCACCGCCAGCCCTGGCAGGGCAAAACCAAAGAGCAGATACACGATGAAGTGCTGGATGAAATGGAGAACGCCATTACCCACCATGCCGAAGCCATGAAAGGCTTTAAGGCTTCGGTTGATTACTTTAAAAGCAAAAACCTGAAAATGGCGGTGGCTTCCTCGTCGGCCATGCGGCTTATAAAGGCAACTGTAAAGAAATTAGAGGTAGAAAACTACTTTGACATGCTTGTATCGGCCGAGCATGAAACCCACGGGAAACCTCATCCGGCGGTATTTATACGCACTGCCGAAATGCTTAAAGTAAGGCCGGAAAATTGCCTTGTAATTGAAGACTCTTTCAATGGGTTACTGGCAGCTAAAGCGGCTAAAATGAAATGCGCTGTAATACCCTACCCTGAAGATTACCACAACCCTAAACTGGTAATAGCCGACTGGAAACTTAACTCGCTGGAGGAAATTACAGGTCTTGAATTATTATAAAGGAGATACTATTATTTATACAGCAAGCACACACTGAAAAATTTTCTACGCATGCTGCCGCCCCACCCTTAGAAGAACATGGCAAAGTGCACCATATCACAGTCGTAAATACGTAATTAAATCGGTGCTACTTAAGTCGGTATAGCCCAAACCGCGGAGCATAGTTATCATTTGCCCCCGGTGAAATGTCCCGTGATTTACCACATGCATTACAATACCCTCTACCGGTGTTGTAAATGTATCGCCCTTCATATTTTTATAGGTGCATATAGATTGGTAATAGGGTTGGTCTTTACTTGCAATAAAGTCCTGAAATGCTTTGGAACATTCTGCCCAACCTTTAGCGGCTTCCTGCATAGTGCCATTAAAATTTTTGCCGGGCCAATCGGCCATACTTTCGCCTTGCAGGCGTTTAAGCCATATAAATTCGGCATCCCATACGTGGTACAGTGTTTTTCGTAAGGTAGGGAAACTACTTTTCACCTCTGTGTCAGAAAGTTTTTCACCCGCGTTTATAATAAAATCAGCTATTTTGGCGTTAGCCCAAACATTATAAGCCAGGTGTTGTTGTAGAGAATAACTCATGGTAAATTGAGTAAGTATGTTAAGCCTGCAAGTTATGAAGAAGAAGCAACAAACTAAAAAAACTGCAACACCCAAAAATGCAAACCCGCTGGGCTTTGCCTCTATTACATCGCAGGATAATTATAGCCAGCAGCATATTACGCCACACTCCTCTCCCATTTACACTTCATCTACTTACGTTTACGAAAGTGCCGAAAAAGCACAAAAGGTTTTCAGGGGTGAAGAAGAGGCTTTCATCTATTCGCGCTGGAGCCACCCAAATGCCGAACTGGTAGAAAAAAAACTGGAACAATTAGAAACATTTGGATTGAATATAAAAGCGAAGGCCCTGGTGTTTGCTTCGGGCATGTCGGCATTAGCAGCTTTGTACCAAAGCGTACTGAAACCGGGCGATAAAATTCTTGCACAAGGCAATATTTACGGTACTACTGTAGATTACTTTAACCAATATGAAGAAGCATTCAACATAGATGTGATTTTTGCAGACTTTAAAAACCTGGAAGAGCTTAACGCAATATTAAAGGCAGAGAAAAAGATAAAACTAATTTACACCGAAACACCATCTAACCCGACGCTGAACTGCTACGACCTGAAAGCGTTAGTCGCACTGGGCAAAAAGCATGGCGCTAAGGTGGCTGTTGACAATACATTTGCCTCGCCTTACCTACAGCAGCCTTTTAAATTTGGAGTTGACTTTATCATGCACTCATCTACCAAATACCTGAACGGACATGGCACCGGCTTAAGCGGTTTTTTAATTGGTACTGATGTAGAGTTTATGCAAAAGCAGGTGTGGAAAATGCGCAAGCTAAACGGTAGCATTTGCGCACCATTTGATTCCTGGCTGCTGAACGTAGGGATGAAAACACTAAGCCTGCGTATGGAGCAACACTGCGCCAATGCACTGGCAGTAGCAAAGTTTTTGCAAGCACATCCGGCCATAAGCAAGGTTAACTACCTGGGATTAAATGAACATGCCGACCATGCCCTGGCTAAGCGCCAGATGAAAAACTTTGGCGGTGTGTTATCCTTTGAGTTAAAACAGGGATATAAAGCGGGGGAAAAACTGATGAAGAAGATACAGTTTTGCAAACTAACTGCATCACTGGGAACAATAGATACGTTGATACAACACCCCGCGAGCATGAGCCACTCGTTTGTACCCAAAGAGCAGCGCGAAGAATATGGTATTACCGATGGCCTGGTGCGCCTGAGTGTAGGGATAGAAGATGTGCAGGATGTAATTAATGATTTGAAACAAGCCCTGAATTAATGAGCCACAAAATTGGAATTGCTATACATGGCGGAGCCGGTACTATACTTCGCTCAGCCCTTACACCCGAAAAAGAAAAAGCCTATACCAGTGCCTTGCAGGAGGCACTTAATTCCGGCTATGCTGTATTAGAAAAAGGTGGCAGCGCCTTAGATGCTGTTGAAACTGCAGTGCGCAGTCTTGAAGATTGCCCCCTGTTTAATGCAGGTAAAGGCGCGGTGTTTAATAACAAAGGCAACCATGAAATGGACGCCAGCATAATGAGCGGTGCTGACCTAAGCGCCGGTGCTGTAAGCCTGATAAAGAATGTAAAGAACCCTGTGGCACTGGCACGGGCGGTGATGGAAAAAAGCGAACATGTTTACCTGTGTGGTGAAGGGGCTGAAGAATTTGCACGCCAACAAAATTTGAAATTTGAGGATGACGCTTATTTCCGTGATGAGTTCAGGTACGGGCAGTGGCTTAAAGCGCAGGAAGAAGATGGTACTTTTCTGGACCATAACGTAACTACCGGCGATAAGAAATTTGGAACCGTAGGGGCTGTATCCCTAGACCTAAGCGGCAACCTGGCCGCCGCTACCAGCACCGGCGGCATGACGAATAAAAAATTTGGCCGCATTGGCGATTCGCCGATAATAGGTGCAGGCACCTATGCCAACAATAATACCTGTGCTGTAAGTTGCACCGGGCATGGCGAGTTGTTTATCCGCTCGGTGGTAGCTTATGATATATCGGCATTGATGGAGTATAAAGGCCTTAGGCTGCAACAAGCCTGCGAAGAAGTGGTAATGAAAAAGCTTGTAGCCATTAATGGCGAAGGGGGGCTGATTGCTATTGATAAGTATGGAAATATAGAACTACCGTTTAACTCTGCGGGTATGTACCGGGCTATGAAAAGCAATTCGGGTAAGGAACTTGTAGCTATTTACAAATAGAGAGAACACTCAAAAAAATATCTTAAAAGTGAAATAATTTATATATATTATTTACCTATAATCAACTGATTATCATTCCAAAAAAGTGCTTTTACAAAAAGCGCGCCAATTGATTTAGGCCTGTTTTTGAGGAAATGTTTCTACAATTTTTCATTGTTGGCGTTTTTTCTTTTGTCAAAATTCTGTATTTAGAAAATGTTGCTTTTGCTTTGATAATAAGGAAGTGATTGTATACTGTTTCGAACCCACCGGCGCAGACATTTGCATTTCCCTTAACTAACATCAAAACAAGGTCAGCCCATGGGTACAAAGAAACACACCAACGGAACAAATGGTAACGGAGCCCGCCATAGCAATGGCATAGACAATGCCCTGGTGGATATTAAGAAAGAAGAGCTTGTAGCCACTGAAAAAATCTCGCGTAGAAAACTAAAGCCTAAAATTCAGATTGAAGTAGACCCTTCGATAAGCGAGCCCCATGATAAAATAGACCAGCGTGAACTATTGCGGGTATTAACCGAAGTACGCAACGGAAACTTTAACGTGCGCCTGCCCATAGACCAGGTAGGTGTAAGCGGGAAAATATGTGATACGCTGAACGACATCATCGGCATGAACCAGAAGATGATGTACGAGTTTACTGCTGCGGGTAACACCATTGGTAAAAAAGGAAAGCTTACACAGCGTATACAACTGCCCGAAGCGAAGGGAGACTGGAAGACCGGTGTGGAATCATTAAATACATTGATATCGGATTTGGTGCACCCAACTATTGAAATTGCCCACGTAATCAGCTCGGTGGCAAAGGGTAACCTTAGCCAGCAGATGAGCCAGGAAATTGGCGGGCACATATTGGAGGGTGAGTTTGCCCGTATTGCCAAAGAGGTAAACGACATGGTGAAGCAGCTGAACCTGTTCTCGGCTGAGGTAACGCGTGTGGCGCTTGAAGTGGGTACCGAAGGTAAGCTGGGAGGTCAGGCAAAAGTAAAAGGTGTGGCAGGTGTATGGAAAGATTTGACGGACTCGGTAAACCAGATGGCATCGAACCTTACAGGCCAGGTGCGTAACATTGCGGAGGTAACTACTGCGGTGGCAAAAGGTGACCTGAGCCGGAAGATTACGGTGGACGTGAAAGGAGAAATTCTTGAGTTGAAGAATACGATTAACACGATGGTGGATCAGTTGAACTCCTTCTCATCGGAGGTGACGCGTGTGGCGCTTGAGGTGGGAACGGAAGGTAAACTGGGGGGACAGGCACACGTAAAGGGTGTGGCAGGAACCTGGAAGGATTTGACCGACTCCGTTAACCAGATGGCATCGAACCTTACAGGCCAGGTGCGGAACATTGCCGAGGTAACTACCGCGGTGGCAAAGGGTGACTTGAGCCGCCAGATTACGGTGGACGTGAAAGGGGAAATTTTGGAGTTGAAGAATACTATCAATACGATGGTGGATCAGCTGAACTCGTTCT
>DATGWP010000032.1:0-3012 GCA_035299425.1 Chitinophagales bacterium
TTGGGTATAGAGCGCAGGCATACGTAAAACTGTTCGTCGGTGATAGGCACCGTAAAGCCATTATCGTTGGCACCCTGCAACAAAGAGTTTTCGAAGTGCTTGGCAGATGTATGTACCTCGAGGGCATTAATACCGCTTTTAACCGCTGTAGGAAACTGAAAGCCAAAACGTAAAATGGCACTACCTATGTTGCCCAGCAAATCGGCAATACGGCCGGGGTGCAATACATAATTTTGCAACTCCTCAAAAGCTGCATCCAGCTTTTGACGCATTTGAGGCTCAGGATAAAGGCTTTCGAGAAAATAGCTTTTGAGCGTATCTACCACCTCTTTATTTATGGTTTCAGGCAGCTCATACTTTTCATTTACGACTTTGAAATCGTAGCGTTTGCCTACTACCGCCCTGTATTTTTCAATCAGGTGATATCTCATTTCAATGTCAGCCGTACCGGGTTTAGACTTTGGAGATTTTTTCTTTGCCATACTTTTAAGATTACTCTGATAAACTTCGTTTGATTACACAGATAAATACAACTTATTAAGCAAACAAAACGCACTACCACTTTTATCCGTGTAATTATGTAGTTACACGGTTATCTTCTTTGTTTTACAATTATACAGGTTGCCCATTTGCAAAATATGAACACGAAGGTCTTCGAGCGAAATGGGACATCCGTCGCTTATGTGCGCTATATTGTTATACACTACATGCGATCCATCCACAATCATCACCGCACCGCTGCCTATTACTTCCAGGTCGCTATCGTTGGTTATTATCACACCGGTATCTTCACCCAGGCCTATACCTGTAAGTGTGGGGTGCAATGCTACCATTTGGGCCAACCGTGTAAACCGGCCCCGCTTATTAACATGCGAATCGATAATTACCTGGTCTACAAAGCCAAGGCCAATACCGTTTTTCACTTCGCCCTTTAGCAATGAGACTGCCGCATTACCATCCCGTATCATTATGTGGCTCATAGCCATAGCGCCGGCACTGGTACCGGCTATTACAAAGTTGCCTTCTTTATACCGCTGTTTCAGTATATCAAAAAAGGCAGAGAGATTAAATGTAGAAACAATCTTGCTTTGGTCGCCACCGCTAAACATTACTGCATCGCAGGCTTTAAGGCGCGCCAGTATGTCTTCATTATCGGCATCTTTAGGTTTACGGATGCGCATATGTCCTACATTAGTGCAGCCCAGTTTAGCAAAGGCATTATTGTAGTTGCGCCAAACCTCGCCGGGTATAGATGATGCAGTGGTTATTACTTCAATGTGCGCATCTTTGCCACCGGCCTCGGCCACAATGCGTCGCAACACTCCCAACTCGCTATAGTTGGGATTGTTTTTATGTACAGCAAATAAGTCCTTATCTGTTCCTTTATCTTCTGCGCCGCCTATGGCTATTAGTTTTCCTTTAGGTATCATGGGTGGTAAATACTTATCGAAAATGAAGAAACGGATATGATTTCAAAAAGTTTTTTTCAACAATCGCAGTTACTGAAACGAAAGTTTTAAATTGCGCTTATGTGTGATTACTCAGATAAAAGCTGATGATTACACGGATAAATACAGGCACACCCCATTAACACAAAAAAGCGACTATGAAAATTCTGGATATAAAAGTGATGAAAGGCCCAAACTACTGGAGCAACAAACGCCATAAGCTGGTAGTAATGAGGCTTGACCTGGAAGATATGGAGCAAAAGCCAACACACAAGATTCCCGGCTTTAGTGAAAGATTAGAGGCAATGTTTCCCAGCATGTTCGAGCACCGGTGCAGCGAGGGAGTAGAGGGAGGTTTCTTTTCGCGGGTAAAAGACGGTACCTGGATGGGGCATGTAATAGAGCATATTGCGCTTGAGATACAAACACTAGCCGGTATGGATTGTGGGTTTGGCCGCACCCGCGAAACCAGCAAACCAGGTGTATACCATGTTGTGTTCAGCTATTTTGAGGAAAAGGCCGGTGTATTTGCTGCCCGCTCGGCAGTGGCAATTGCGGAAGCGCTGATAAGCGCAACACCTTATGACCTTGCTGCTGATATACAGAAGCTACGTGAGATACGCGAAGAGGAACGGCTTGGGCCAAGCACCGGTTCAATTGTAGATGAAGCGGTGAAACGCAAGATACCATGGATACGGTTGAACCGCCACTCGCTGGTGCAATTGGGCTATGGCAAAAACCAGCGCCGGATACAGGCAACGGTAGCCTCTACCACCTCTAACATAGCAGTAGAAATTGCCTGCGATAAAGAAGATACCAAAAACCTGCTGGATGCCGCACAGATACCGGTACCCAAAGGATACGTGGTGTATGATGAAGCCGACCTGAAAGATACTATTGATAAAATTGGCTACCCGGTTATAACCAAACCACTGGATGGTAACCACGGTAAAGGAGTAACGACCAATCTGCGAAACTGGGAAGATGCTGTAACAGGAATGAATGCCGCAAAAAAATACTCACGGGCAGTGATATGCGAAAAGTATATAACCGGCCGCGACCACCGCGTTCTGATTATTAATTACAAATATGTAGCAGCGGCGCTACGTACACCGGCTGCTGTAATTGGCGATGGAAAAAACACTATTCAGCAATTGATAGACAAAGTAAATACCGACCCACGCCGCGGCTATGGTCATGAGAAGGTGCTTACAGCCATTAAAGTCGACGACCAGACAGAGAACATACTTGTAAAAAACGGATATACGCTGGAGACTGTATTAAAAGATGGCGAAGAATTTTGGCTTAAACCCACTGCAAACCTATCTACCGGAGGTACAGCTACGGATGTAACAGACAAGGTTCACCCGTCTAACATATTTATGTGTGAACGTATAGCCCGTATTATAGGCCTGGATATTTGCGGCATAGATATAATGGCCGACAACCTTACGCAACCCATAACCGAAACCGGTGGGGCTATACTTGAAGTTAATGCCGCACCTGGTTTCAGGATGCACCTGGACCCTACCGAGGGCATAGGCCGCAACGTAGCCGAGCCCGT
>DATGWP010000033.1:0-3453 GCA_035299425.1 Chitinophagales bacterium
CTATGATTCATTGTATGTTGGATTTTGATGAGCGCAGGTTTGAGAAAATACTGTCTAACGCCATAATGAAAATTGGTTTTGAGGCTACTGTTACACGGCTTATTTTCCCTTTTTTAAACCGCACAGGTGTACTGTGGGCTACAGGTTCTGTTAAGGTGGTTCAGGAACATTACATTACTAACCTTATAAGAAGAAAAATACTGGTAGCTACGGACGCTCAGCCGGTAGAGCCAAATGCCCAAAGCAAGAAATTTGTACTTTTTCTTCCTGAGCAGGAATCTCACGAGTTGTTATTGCTATTTACCGAGTACCTGTTACGAAAAAATAATCATGAGGTAGCCTATATAGGTGCACGTTTACCTGTGGGCGAGCTGGCTTACATTTACCAGGTTTATAAGCCGGATTACCTGGTTACCTTTTTTACTGCACCGCTTGAGGATACCACCCCTGCGGCATATTGCAAAAAACTAAGCACTATGTTCCCTCAATGTAAGATAGTTACAGGGGGCGTTCAAATGGAACAGGTAAAAGGTGGGCTCCCTTCTAATTGTGTAGTAGTTAGGTCTCAGGAGGATCTCCTGGGCATTATCAGCTGATTTACAGGATAATTTTGTTTAACAATTCTGTTTAATTATTTAACAAAATAATTAAACAGAATTGTTGGCTTATGTCTGTGTTGTTCTTATTTTTGTTTAACTAAATAATAAAAACATTAAACAAAATATGGCACATACAATTAGCACACCTTCCTCACTGGCCGTATATGAAAACATGCTCAGGCCTTATGCTTTTACCCTTACCAAAAGCAAGGAAGAAACGGATGACCTTATTCAGGATACGCTTTACCGGGCGCTGGTTAACATGGATAAATTCAGTGATGGGACCAATATCAAAGGCTGGCTTTACACCATTATGCGCAACATTTTTATTAATAACTATCGCCGCCAAAAGCGGTTTACTACTGTACGTAATACAGATAGCAATGAGGTAATGATAAACTCGGCAAAGGTGGTGACAAACGATTCGGAGAAAAAGTTTTTGGCTGATAGCATTTCCCGTGCCTTGCAGCAGGTAAGTAAAGATTTTACCGAACCGTTTATGATGTATTACCAGGGCTTTCACTATCAGGAGATATCTGAAAAGCTAGACCTGCCATTGGGCACTGTAAAAAGCAGGATATTTGTAGCCAGGAAAGAACTTCAAGCTAAGTTGAAAGGGTTGGGAGTGTTGAACTCTGCGAATACAATTTAGTTTGCTTTTTACCATGTATGTTTTAATAAAGCCGCTCTACAGTCTTTGAGAGCGGCTTTTGTATTTTTGTACTATCTGTTCTCCATTCTATACATTCCGATTTTTACATGCCTGTAACACACGGCATTATCTTTGCAACTTTCTATAAATTACCGTTTTAAAATACCCCTGGTTGAAGAGAGTAGTAAAGAAGATTTTAAAAATTACCGGCATTACCATCGCCTCTTTGCTGGGGCTGGTAGTGTTGTTGTTGCTATTGCTGCGCCTGCCTGCGGTGCAGAATTTTGTGACACATAAGGTGGTTTCGTTTCTGTCGGATAAAACGCATACCAGAATTGAGCTGCACCGGCTGTATATAGGTTTCCCCAAAATGGTGGTGATAGAGGGCCTGTATGCCGAAGACCTGCAGCACGATACCCTGCTTAGTTTGCAAAAATTAGCAGTTAATGTAGATATGCTGGCCCTGCTTAAAAAGAAGGTGAGCGTAAGCAGTCTTGAGCTAAGCGGCGTAAACGCCAACATATTGCGTGGCCCCGATAGCCTTTTCAATTTCAACTTTTTTATAAAAGCATTTGCCAGCGGCGACACCACGCCTAAACCGGTGAAGGTAAAGGACCCTGCCGATACCACCGGTTGGCAGATAGATGTGGGCAAGGTGCAGCTGCAAAACATACGCGCGCGCTTTTACGATGAGATTGGCGGCACCGAGGTGAAGGGCTACATAGGCAGCCTGGCGCTGAATATGAAAGCCATTGATATTAAGCACCTGAACTTTGAAGGCAACGAACTGGCGCTAAGCAACGCCGATGTAACTTTTGAGCAAAGCAAACACGGCCCCGATAAAGAACCGGATACAAGCATAGTGCTGATGCCTTTGCTATCGCTAAAGAAGCTCGACCTGCAGCAGGTAAAATTTAAATACAGCGACGGGCATACCAACTTTTCTATCAATGCCGGCACGCTATCGCTATTACCCGATACCATTGACTTGAACGAGCACATCATAAAGGTGAACAAGCTGCATTTGCAAAACACGCAGAGTGCCTTCTCTATGCAGAAGAGCGAAGCCGATACGGTTGCTAAAAAAATGGAGACCGAAGCGCGCAAGGGCAAAGGCTGGCAGGTGGGCGTAAACGATTTAAAACTCGACTCGGTAGATTTTAACCTGGATATGATAGGCACGCCGCGCCAACCGGGTAGTTTTGATTACAACCACATCGGCCTACAGAACGTGCACATAGATATAAGCAACGGCCACTATAGCCCCGATGTAATTTACGCCAACATAAAAAACATATCGCTGCGCGAGCAAAGCGGCGTGGTGATTAAACAATTTACTGCCCAAGGCGTGTATGATGATAAACACATAGAGCTTAAAAACCTTACGCTGCAAACCAACCGGTCGCGCATTAGCAACGCACTGGGTATTAGTTATAGTTCTATCAAAAACCTGGGCAAAGAGCTTGGCGACATGGGCATCAATGCCAATTTTAGTAACACCATTCTATCGGTAGATGATATTTTGATGTTTGCCCCACAGATAAAAAATCAACCTATCCTGGTAGCTAACAAAGGCAAAACGGTAAAGCTTACCGGTAAGGTAACCGGTAAGTTGAAGGACTTAACTGCCTCTTATCTGCGTGCCGAAGTTACCGGTGGCACCATGGTAGCCGTGCGCGCACACATCAAAGGTCTGCCCGATGCTATCAACGCTTTTTACGATGTTAAGATTGACAGCCTGCACACCACCGCCGCCGATATAAACTTATTCAGCGGTAATAAAATTCCGGCCTCTGTGCGTTTACCAAACAGTGTTTCATTAACCGGTACCGTAAAGGGCAGTATAAAAGATGCTGCTGCCAACTTGCACCTGCGCACCAGCGAAGGCGGTGCGGATATAGATGCGAAGCTGAAGATGTTTGCCGGCGATACGGTGTATACTGTGGCCCTGCAAACACACGCGCTGGATATTGGTTACATTTTAAAAATGGATACGCTGCTGGGTCCGGTTACTATAAAAGCAGATGTAAAGGGCCGCAACTTTAACCCGGCTACTATGAGCGATTCGCTGGTGGCAGTGGTAGAGTCGATACAGTTTCGCGGGCAAACGTATGATAACATCAACATTACCGCTACTGCCGATAGCAATGTGTTTACCGCCAACGTAAGTATAAAAGATACTGCCTTAACACTCGACCTTGC
>DATGWP010000034.1:0-40405 GCA_035299425.1 Chitinophagales bacterium
GCTAGGCCCGAAACCTGGCTGGCGGAATAGTTCACCCCATTCCTTTCCACAATTTATCACAGCCAATCCTAAATACAAATGCGAACAGCCGTTGTTTAAAGAAGAAAGGCAAATGCAAATCTAAAGGCTGGCGGAGGTGGCGAGGCTTTGCGAGCCGGAGGTGGATGAACACTGGCATTATTATGGTAAATCTGCTGTTAAAACTATTTCCCATCTTTACAACCTAAAACAAACACTATGCAATGGAGAGGAAGACGCGAAAGCGGTAATGTAGAAGATGCCCGTGGTGGCGGATTTGGTGGCAGAGGTATCGCACTGGGCGGTGTAGGTACTATTATCGTTGTTGTGATAGGATTGCTGCTCGGTAAAAATCCGATGGAGTTGCTGCAGTCCGTAAATCAAGGGCAAGCACCACAAGAGCAAACCGCACCGGTTAGCAGCAGCGCCGAAGAAGAGGAAGCCGTTAAGTTTGTAAAAGTAGTATTGGCCGATAACGAAGATGTGTGGCACAAACTCTTCGAACAGCAAGGCATGCAATATCAGGAACCTAAACTGGTGTTATTTCGCGATGCAGTGGAGTCAGGTTGCGGACAGGCATCCACTGCAGTTGGACCGTTCTATTGTCCCGCCGATCAGAAAATGTATATCGACTTAAGTTTTTACGATGATTTGAAAACTCGCTTCAACGCCCCCGGCGATTTTGCCATGGCCTACGTTATAGCGCACGAAAACGGGCACCACATACAAAACCTTTTGGGTATATCCGATAAGGTGCACAACATGCGCTCTAAGCTTAGCGAAGAAGAATACAATCGTTTATCGGTTAAGATGGAACTGCAGGCCGATTTTTATGCCGGTGTATGGGCGCACCATGCACAACAAATGAAAAACGTGTTGGAGCAGGGCGATATAGAAGAAGCTCTTAATGCTGCTAATGCCATTGGGGATGATAAACTGCAAAAGCAGGCGCAGGGCTATGTAGTGCCCGATGCCTTTACCCACGGTACATCTGAGCAGCGCATGCGCTGGTTCAAAAAAGGCTTCGATACCGGTGATATGAATCAGGGCAATACGTTTGGGGCAAATGAATTGTAGTATTTAATACTAAGGAAACAACTCAAACAACCTGACTAAATCGCGGTTGCCATTGGCGCTATGGCAGCTTATACAACCGTTTCCCTTTTTAGAAGTAGAAAACACTGCTTTGCCGTCCGGTTCAAACTCTGCCCATAGATAGCCATTGCCCGATGCAGAATTGACAGCAGCTTTTTCCATAACCGCCAGCAGTTGCAGACTACCTCCAGGCGAATCGTATAACTCTTTTACAATTAGCGACCCATCGGGGAACGAACCGCCAGCAGGCAACTTGCCATTATCGGTTAAGGCCGCTTGTGCAATGCTATTAAAACGCACCCTGAAATACGCGTTATGCGCACTGGGCGATGATGAAACATGAATAGAGTCTGAGTTCTTATAATAGCTAAAACCGGTAACAGATTTACTTCTGTCAAACAGCGCAGTATCGGTTTCTGTTGTCTTTTTGCACTGCGATAGAAAAAAGCCCATAGCAATAGCGGCTGAAAAAATAACGGCTGATTTTATTTTCATAAGAGGTGGTTTAACTGTTAGACGCACGACAAAACACACTCCTTACAAAACTGCTTTACTTATCAAACCACACCTCTCTAAACGAGCGATACTCCATACCGTTGTTAGGGCAATTCTTTACATACGGTTGTAGCAAGCGGCGGTTCATACTGTAGTATATCAGCAATACCGGTGCATCATCTACTATCATCTGGTCAAGCTGTGCGTATATTTTATTACGCTCGGCAGCATCTGTAGTCACCAACGATTTCTCATACAGAAAATCGTAGTCCTTGTTCTTATAGCGTGTAGGGTTGGTATATGCCGACTCTTCCATAGTAGCCGGAACATTCTTTCCATAAAACAGGTTGAAGAAGTTGTTAGGGTCCGGGTAATCCGCCACCCAACCGAAACGCCAGAAACCAACCTTGCCGGTTTCTATATTATTAATGTGCTGTGCCCATATCACCTGTGTAAGCTCTATTTCAATATTGAGGTTATCGGTTAGCATAGTCTTAATTGCCTCGGCCACATCCTGGTTGCGCCCACCGCCGCTATTTATCTCCAGTGTTATTTTAGGAAAGCCCTTGCCATCCGGGTAACCCGCTTTGGCTAAATATTCCTTAGCCTTCTTCACATCAAAGGTATAACCCTTCACCTGTGCGTTATCGTAACCCGGCATACCCAGTGGAGCAAAACCATACATAGCCGGTACACCTTCGCCCTTGGCGGTGTAGTCAGCAATTTTTACGCGGTCAAGTGCATAATTGAAAGCAAGGCGCACATTCTTATCCTGAAAAATTTTATCGGGAATAAGGAAGCCATAAAACTGTGTGGCATACTCAGGCGTAACCTGCATCTGGAACTTCTTGTAATCGGCTTTCAGATTTTTTTGCTCATCCAGTATCTGGTCTATCATGCTAAATGGCAAACGGTACTTCATCTCCAGGTTGCCCTTTACCAGCTCCAGCATCTCCGTTTTATCTTCTTTAATGAAAGATATTTTGATACCATCCAGGTACGGCAATTGGTTGCCAAACTCATCCTTGCCCCAGTATTTTTCGTTGCGCGCCATCACCACTGCTTCATCAGCTTTAAGCGCCTTTAATACAAACGGGCCGGTGCCTACTGGGTGGTAAGGTATATCGCCTTTATATTTTTCTACGGCCTCATGCGGAAACACAGCCGCGAATGGCAGTCCCAGACGGTTTAAAAGATCAGCGTATGGTTTTACCAGCGTAATTTGCAGGGTGGTGTCATCCAGTGCCTTTACACCAAAATTGCCCATTTCATCAGCATCATGCTGTTTCTTTTCGCGCGCTGTGTAAAGGTCGGCAGCGCCTTTTATTATATCGCGGTAAAAACTAAAGCCCTGGTTTTTGGCATCGGGCGTACAAAGCATGTTAAAGCAATACGCAAAGTCTTTGGCAGTTACTGCACGGCCTTTGCCATCGGCAAAGCAGGCATCATCGTGAAACACTACACCGCTGCGCAGGTGGAAAGTATAAACGGTAGCCGTTGAATCTACGTCCCAGCTTTTAGCCAGCATTGGCTCTATCGTCAGGTCTTTTTGATTAAAGCCCACCAACCCTTCAAATATCTGGGTCGTAATTCTGTGTCCGGTTACCTCGGTCACACCCTGCGGATAAAGTGTTTTCAAATATTCCACCTCATTATACCTGAACACGCCACCGTATTTCACACCGCCTTTAGCTTCGCGCTTTTCGCCCGAAGCAGTTTTTGAGTTGTTATTGCACGAGGCAAGAAAAAGAACGGCCAACAGGGTAATGCCAATACGCATCATATGATCTGGAATTTTGTTAGGTGAAGTCGCGAAGTAAACAGATAAAAGTTGATTTCTAAAATGAAGAAGATATATAGGTTAATCATTTCCCCGTATCCACCTTCTTAATAAAATCGATAACGCCCGGATAGTATTCCTGCTGTGCATCCCACATGCTCAGGTGGCCGCCGTTAGGGCAGTACAGATAAGTTCCATGCTGCACCAGCTTGCTCATCTCTTCCATCTCTTCGGGGTTCATAGTGTCATAGCGCGAGCCTATCATCAGCGTAGGCACAGATAAATTTTTCAAACGTGTCCAGCATTCCCAACCCACTAATCGGCCACCAGGTACAAACTCACTAGGTCCTTGCAGTATTTCATACACTGGCTGGTTAATGTGCTTAAAAGAGCGCAACACAGGCTCCGGCCATTCGGCGGCAGGTTTGCGCAATATATGCTTGCAGTAGTATTCATCAAACACCAGTTGCAGGTAAACAGGGTCGGTAAACTTGCCGGCCTTCTCGTACCCCTCTAAAGAGTCAACTAAACTCTGGCGCATTTGGGTGCGCAGCTTTTTGTTGTAAGCGCCATACTTAGCATAGTCGGCAGTCATGTTACTTACAATCAGCCCTTTCATGTTGTGCTGATACTTGAGCGCATATTCCATACCCAATATACCACCCCAGCTGTTGCCTAGGATATAGAAGTTGTCTTTGTTCAAACCCAGTGCCACACGCACCTGTTCTACTTCTTCTACAAATCTCTCCAGTGTCCACAGCGATGAATCTGTAGGCTGGTCGCTGTATAGCGAACCTAACTGGTCGTATTCAATCAACTCAAAACCTTCTTTAGGAAAGAACGCTTCAAAGCACTCCATATACTCATGCGTAAGTGCCGGGCCGCCGTGTAGTATCAGCACTTTAATGCGCGGGTTGTTGCCTATCTTCTTGGTCCACACCTTGAAAGTTCCCTTGGGTGTTTCTATCGGTATCATCTTTACACCGGCATTCTCGCTTTCTTCTTTACTGTAATTAAAGTAATCGGTAACGCTTACACTGTTGCTTTGCTTTTCGCCTTTATCTCTGTTGCAGCCGGTAAACACCAAAGCTATGGTCAAGTAGAATAAATACTTTTTCATCCTTTCTTCTTTTTGTTTTTTAAAGATGCCTCTTCTGTTTTACTGCTTTCGCTTACCATGCGATTAATTTCGTCTACTTCGGTGTAGCTTAGGTTTCGCCATTTGCCCACTGGTATGTTTGATAAAGTAATGTTCATGATACGCACCCGCTTAAGGCTCATAACATCGTAACCTAAAGATTCGCACATTCTCCGTATCTGTCGGTTAAGGCCCTGAGTAAGTATGATGCGGAAGCGCTTGGTTCCCATAGAATGCACTACACAGGGCTTTGTTTTTTCACCCAGTATGTGCAGCCCACCCGACATGCGTCGTAGAAACTCGGCGGTAATAGGTTTATTTACCGATACTATATATTCTTTCTCGTGTTCGTTCTCCGACCGCAATATCTTGTTTACAATATCGCCATCGTTAGTCAGTAGTATTAGCCCTTCGCTGTCTTTATCTAACCTGCCTATGGGAAATATGCGCGTGGGGTAATTGATAAAATTGATAATGTTCGAACGGTCTTTAGGGTCGGTAGTAGAGGTAACACCCATGGGCTTGTGAAACGCCAGGTACACACCCTGCTTATTCGGCTTGGGCTTCTTAATTTTTTCGCCATCTACGGTTACTACATCGCCGGGGTAAACGCGCGAAGTAGGCAATGCGGTATCATCATTGATCGTGACGCGGCCCTCTTCTACATATTTATCGGCCTCGCGGCGCGAACAAAAGCCCGATGAGCTGATGTACTTATTTATCTGTGTTGCTTCTGAAGCGTCTTTCATTAGTTGGTTTTTTCAAAAGCGTATTCGCGATGCTCGCTGGCGTAATAACGGAATAGGAAATAAGCGGCTACAGCGTCTAGTATGTGCCAGATAGCGTGGCCCTGTATCAGCGATTGTGGATCGCACATGTAGCTATCGTTCTTCCACATATTCCAGATACCAAAGGCAAGCAGCAACGAACCAAGCGAAAGCAAGCCATACTTTTTTTCGTGAGCCAGTTTTAATTGATACGTATTTAATAACTCGAAAATGATAGTGCCCGATATATACATGGCGAAAATGAAATTACCCATAAAGCCAACTATCGGCACGGTGTAAGGTAGCTCCTGAATAAACAGGCACGAGCCTAATGCCACTACAAATATTACTGAGAACCACAGCGGGTTAAGTTTAAAGTAGCGCTCCAGTGCATAAGCAAACGAAAACGAGCAGATGAGATACATGCTCAGCATATCGAACCAGCCGCCTATAGCCGCCTCGGTAGCGTGCATAGCCATACTGCCGGGACCAAGCAAAACTACTATACATGCCAGCACCGTTCCGTAGAAAAAGTTGGTGGTAATGGTGTTGCGGTTTTTGCTGAAGGTGCCTTTGGTCAGCTGCCACCCTATGGTTAAGCCGGCAATAATAAAGGCCACATTGCTCCAGGTGTTGGCAGGTTGTTTAATCAGCCCGGGCCTGGCAGCCTCACAAAAGTCGGCACCGGTGCCCGCCTGTGGGCCAAACCAGTGATTTACCAGCGAAACAAAAAACAGCCCAAAAGCGGCTATTGCTACGCCAAGCGTAATAGGAAAAATCAGCTTCTGGTATTTCATGTGCGGGTTTAGTTCAATCTTATTTTGGTATACACCGGGCAGTGGTCACTGTGCTTAATATCCTGTAACATGCGCGATTCAACGAGGTGTTCTTTCAGGTTATTAGTGGCAGCAATGTAATCTATCCGCCAGCCTTTGTTATTGTTGCGGCTGTTGGCCCGGAAACTCCACCAGCTGTATTGGTGCGGCTCGCTATTAAAATGGCGGAAGGTATCTATAAACCCATTGGTGAAATATTTTTCCATCCAGGCGCGCTCCTCTGGCTTAAAACCCGAAGTGTCTTTATTGCTGATAGGGTTATGTATGTCAATCTCTTTGTGGCAGATGTTATAGTCGCCGCATACAATTAGCTTGTTGCGTGTTAGCTCTACATCGTGTATATACTTGAAAAAATCTTCGAGGTATTGCATTTTCACGCCCTGCCTTTCATCACCGGTTGTACCGCTGGGGAAGTACGAGCTCATAATGCTCAGGTCGCCGATATCTATACGCAGGTTACGGCCTTCATCATCATATTGCTTTATGCCGCAACCGGTAACTACATTATCAGGTTTAATTTTACTGAACACAGCCACACCGCTATAGCCTTTTTTTACGGCCGGAAATATGTAACAGTGGTAGCCCAGCTCTTCAAATGGTTTGGCGTTAAAATCTTCGCGCGCAATTTTTATCTCCTGCAGGCATATAACATCCGGGTTTTCTTCCTTAAGCCATTCTACAAAACCTTTGGTAATAGCGCTCCGTATTCCGTTAACGTTGTAAGAGATAATTTTTAATTCAGACATAGTAGCTTGTAGTAAGTTCCGAAAATACAATTTCAGGTTAAAAAGAAGCACTTATATAAACCCGTTGTATTTTTTGCCGACTGCAAACTGCGGACTGCCGACTTGTATTCAATGCGGCAACTTATCCTGCAGCAACCCATACACATAGGTGCCTGCCACCGCACTTAGCAAAGCGACTATAAAAACCAGGAACCCGCTACCTATCAGCCCGTACATAGGGCCGGGGCAGGCACCGGTTAGTGCCCAGCCAAAACCAAAGCACAAGCCGCCAATTATGTTGCCTTTGTGGAATGGGCGGTCGGCGAATATTACATCCTCGCCTCCTATTGTTTTTATTTTAAACTTTTTGATAACGAGGGTAGAAATGGTAGCCACCACTACCGCCGTACCTATCACCCCATACATGTGGAACGATGCCAGTCTGAACATTTCCTGTATGCGGAACCACGACACTATCTCTGCTTTTACAAACACCACACCGAAGAACAGGCCTATTAAAATGTATTTGAGGTTGCCGGCAAATGATTCGCTAACCGATTGGTTGTTTTTTCCTTCTTCTATTAGTTGCGCCATGCTATTAAAGTTTAAAAATTAAGGGAAGCAAAAGCCAGGTAGTAATAAAACCACCGGCCATAAAACAAATGGTGGCTATAAGGCTGGATAGCTGAAAATTGGAGATACCGGTTATTGAATGCCCGCTGGTGCATCCACCGGCGTAGCGTGTGCCAAAGCCCACCAGGAAACCGCCAACTACAATCAGTATAAAACCTTTGGCAGTTAATAAACTGCTGAACGAAAAAATATCGGTAGGTACCAGCTTGCCAAAATCGGTTACGCCCAATGCCGATAACTGTGCCTGCGTAGATTCAGCTACTACAACGGGGTTTGGGTTAGCCAATAAGGTGACACCTACTATGCCACCCAATAAAATGCCTATTACAAAAAAGATGTTCCACGTTTCTTTCTTCCAGTCGTAATCAAAATACGGGGTACTGGGCAGGCAGGCCGCGCAGATATGTCTGAACGATGATGAAATACCAAACGGCTTGTTGCCGATTAAATAAAGCAGGGGAACGGTTAACCCGATTAATACACCGGCAATGCTCCAATGCCAGGGCTGGCGCAAAAAGTCTAACATAAAACGCATTTGAATTAATAATGACAAAAACAGGACCAAGGGAAGTTGACAGGAATCAACAACAACAAGAATGGGTAAGAAAAATCTCTTTCATAAAGGGAAGGTAATAAAATATTTATAACTCTATAAACTTGGTAGAGAAATAGAACCAAAGTAAAGCCTGAAATGGTTTTAGTGTTTATATTTTCTCATTTTAGCCGCATGAGCAACAATAAAAAGCATTTTGAAACAGAGGCCATTCGTACACAAACAGAGCGTACCGAATTTTTAGAGCATTCAGTTCCGCTATATCTCACCAGCAGCTTTGTATTTGAAGATGCCGAAGATATGCGTGCATCGTTTGCGGAAGAAAAAGTGCGCAACATCTACTCGCGTTTCAGCAACCCCAACTGCAGCGAGTTTGTAGAAAAGGTGTGCAAAATGGAAGGTGCCGAAGATGGCTTTGCCTTTGCTACGGGTATGGCGGCTGTGTTCAGCACGTTTGCGGCATTGCTAAAAAGCGGCGACCATATTGTATCGGCCCGCTCGGTGTTTGGCTCTACGCATACCATCTTTACAAAAATGTTTCCTAAGTGGGATATAACTACCAGCTACGGCGATGTGAATGATTTAGATAGCTGGGAAAAACTAATACAGCCCAACACTAAAGTTATTTACGCCGAAACCCCCACCAACCCCGGCGTAGATGTGCTGGATCTGGAGAAGCTGGGCGTACTGGCTAAAAAGCATAACCTGATACTGATTATCGATAACTGCTTTGCTACGCCTTACCTGCAACAGCCGCTTAAATACGGAGCACACCTGAGCATACACAGCGGCACTAAGTTTATGGATGGACAGGGACGTGTGCTGGGCGGTATCACCGTTGGGCGGGCAGATCTGATAAAAGAGATTTACATTTTCAGCCGCAACACAGGCCCCGCGCTTTCGCCGTTTAATGCCTGGGTACTATCTAAAAGCCTGGAAACACTGGCCGTGCGCATGGACCGCCACTGCGATAATGCTTTAGCATTAGCCGAATACTTAGAGAAAAATGATAAGATTAGCTGGGTAAAATATCCGTTCCTTAAATCGCACCCGCAGTACGAGATTGCCAAAAAACAAATGAAGAAGGGTGGCGGTGTAGTTGCCTTTGAACTAAAAGGCGGCGTAGAAGCCGGCCGCAAATTTTTAGATGGACTGAAAATGCTTTCGCTCTCTGCCAACTTGGGCGATACCCGCACTATTGCCACTCACCCGGCATCTACCACGCACAGTAAACTAACTGAAGATGAAAGACTGGCAGCCGGTATTACACCTGGTCTTGTTCGCATCTCTGCTGGGCTTGAGAATATTGAAGATATTATACAAGATATAGAACAGGCGCTGTAACAACCGCCCCCTAGCCCCCTAAAGGGAGAACAGTGCGCCGTTATAATCTAATGTATCTTTTTATGGATGCTTACTACATAAGCAAGATTTCTCTTCTCGCAGACCCTCGTTGCCAAATGACAACTCCTTGTTTTTTGTCTTTTGTATTGTTCCCCCTTGGGGGGCTAGGGGGTGCATAAAAAAATCCGCCCCGGATAACCGAAGCGGATTACACATTTAAACCCTAACTATCTTATTGCATTTTTATCACCATTGTATTGAATGGATCATCGCTCAAAGTATATTTTATGTTAGCAGCACTTTTTTCTTCGCTATCCATAGGCTGTAGAAAAATATCTGCATCTACGTAGGTCTGTGCCTTATCTACATTCTTTATTGTAAAGCGCTTGTAGCCGGCTATTTTAAACATTAAGCGTATTGGTTCGCCTAGTTCCTTCTTGTTTAATGCTATAGCATAGTTGCCTTTATCATCAATAGAGGCTTGCAATAGTTCGTCACCAAACTTATCGAAGTTTATCTTGGCGTTGGTAATGGGCAGCTTTGTAACAGCATCCAGAATTTTTCCAGTGACCACCAACACGTCGGGGTTAGTAATGGCATGGTTTGTAACTGCTTGAGGGCCAGCGGTTAAAGATGTTTTGCCTGTTGTTGATGTGTTTTGCGCAGAAAGATTTCCACACACAAAGGCCAACAGGAAGCCTAGCGACAGCGTTAGAATGGTTTTGGTTTTCATGACCGACCTCCTTTATTTAAATTGTTATAAAATATTGATAATGAATACTTCAATAGTGTTAATCTGCTAACCATTCAATTACGCCACAAGCGAAAATCATGTTTCAGCGAATTTTCGCCACAAATATATGCTATGTCAAACGAATAGATGTGGAAAACATTGTAATTTAATTGTTAAAAAATGGAAATTCTGAAACGGTGCATCTCTATTACAAATTCAGGCTACCTGGTAGCAACTTATGTACCGGTTAGTTGTTATTTGAAAAGTAGTAAGGAATGAAATGTTTAATACCTATGTATTATGGGTAAATTTCATTCTGTTTGCCGGTAGCAATTTTTAAAAATATACATGCGCGCTTCCCTTCTTTTCTTATCCCTTTTCTTCTTTTCTCTTACCCTGCAAGCACAGGATATAAAGACTATTCGCGGTCAGGTGTTAGATAAGGACTCAAAATATCCTTTAGTGGGCGCAAAAGTAGTTGTGGTAGATACCGGTAAGATAAACGGAACAGTAACTGATGAGAATGGCTATTTTAAACTGGAGGTTCCGCTGGGCCGTGTATCGTTGCGCGTTTCTTATATAGGCTACAACGATCAAAGTTTAAATAACCTGCAGGTTATATCCGGTAAAGAAATTAACCAGACCATAGAGCTACAGGAGAAAGTAACCGATATGGGCGAGGTAGTAGTAACCGCCAATAAAGAACAAGGCCAGGCAAAAAATGAATTTGCTGTTATCAGTGCCCGCTCGTTTGATGTGGAGTTAACCAGCCGCTTTAGCGGCAACCGGAACGACCCTGCGCGTATGGCTAGTAATTTTGCGGGCGTAAGCGGGGCTAACGATGCACGCAACGATATTATCATACGAGGCAACTCCCCTATGGGCATGCTGTGGCGGTTAGAGGGGATTGATATACCAAGTCCAAACCACTTTGCGGGGTTCGGCAGTACCGGTGGGCCGGTGGGCATGCTTAACAACAACACCCTATCGCGCGGCGATTTTATGACCTCTGCTTTTCCCGCAGAATATGGCAATGCGCTTTCCGGTGTTTTCGATTTAGGCCTGCGCAATGGCAATAAAGATAAATATGAGTTTTTAGCGCAGCTGGGTTTTAACGGTATAGAGGTTGGTGCTGAGGGGCCTTTTGCAAAAAAGAAAAGCCAGGCTTCATTCCTCATCAACTACCGCTACTCTACACTGGCGCTGTTTAAGTTACTGAAAGCGAATTTTGGCACCGGTACTGCCGTGCCGGAATATCAGGACTTAACTTTTAAGGTAGATGTGCCTACAAAGAAAGCCGGCGTATTTCGTTTCTGGGGGCTTGGGGGCTTAAGCAAAATTGAATTACTGGGACATGTGGTTGATTTAAGCAAACCACAAAAGAACCTGTATGGCAACGAGAATATAGATTTGTACAACAAGGTGCAAACCGGCATGTTTGGTTTTAGCCATACCTACTTTATCAATCCCAAAACATATTATAAACTGATGCTGGCCGCCACGCACCAGACACAGCGGGCAGATATAGACTCGATAGAGCCGTTGTTGCGTCAAGAGATAGTACGCACCAACAAGGTGTCGTTGCGCCAAAACAAATACACCGCGCATATAATGAGCAACAGCAAACTGGATACAAAGAATACGGTTACGGTAGGCATTATGGCCAATGTTTATGATTTGAAATTTGCCGATAGTGTTTTGTTCAACAATACTTTTTTGCCGGTTAAGGCTGCCAAAGGCTATAGCGTGTTGGTAGAGGCCTATGCTATGTGGAAACACAAATTTACCGAGCAGCTATCGCTTAACCTGGGTATGCATGCACAGTATTTTAGCCTTAGCGGTAGCTTTGCACCCGAGCCGCGCGCAAGTTTCAAATATCAGTTTCGCGAAAACCAATCTATTAGTATAGGCTATGGCCTGCATCACCAGATACAGCCTTTGCCTACCTACTACAACGCAGAGGTATCACTTACATCTGACAATAAGCCCACTAACCTCAATATGGATTTTACGCAAAGCAACCATGTAGTACTGGGGTATGATCTCAACTTTGCCAAAGATTTTCACCTGAAGGCCGAAGCCTACTTTCAGTATATAAATAATGCACCGGTAGAGCGCACCAAAAGCTCTTTTAGCATGTTGAATGCCGGCGCTGATTTTGGCTCACCTAATAACACCAACCTGGTGAACAAAGGCATTGGCCGTAACTATGGTTTAGAGTTAACCCTGGAGAAATTCTTTACCAAGGGATATTACTTCCTTGTTACCGGTTCGTTGTTTCAAAGCGAATACCAGGGTAGCGATAAGGTATGGCGCAATACTGCTTTCAATGGCCGCTATGTGGTTAACGGCCTCGCCGGTTACCAGTATTTATTTGGCGGCAAAAAGAATAAAACAAAACGGCATGCACTGGCGCTGGATATTAAACTCACCGGTGCCGGCGGCAGGTACTATACCCCCATAGACCCTATTGCCAGCGACCAGCAAAACACCGAGGTACGTATAGATAGTTTGGCTTATTCGCAAAAATACACCGACTACTTCCGTATGGATGTAAAACTGAGCTACCGCCTTAGTTTCCGTAAAATAACACAGGAGTTATCTATGGATTTGCAGAACGTGGCTAACATCCAGAACATTTTCCGCAAGGTGTATAATCCTCGTACCAACTCACTTAACAACGAATACCAGCAAGGCATTTTTATACTGCCCCAGTATAAAATCCTGTTTTAATACCACTGATAATTATCAGATAGCGAACTTATTTGAAAACAAAATTGAGCACTTATATTGCATTGACTAAAAATCAATAGGTATGAAATCAATATTCTTATTTATCGCAATTCTTATAGTTCAAACCATTTTTTGTCAGGACCTTGCCCTTGTAAAGAAAGGCGGCAAATTTGGATACATAAACCGCACCGGCGAGTTTGTTATTCACCCTAAGTATACCAAGGCTAAAAATTTTTCGGAAGGGCTGGCAGCCGTTTACGAAAACAGTAAATGGGGCTTTATAAATGCCAAAGGCGAAACAGTAATACAGCCGGTTTATGATGATGCCAAATATTTCAACAGTGGCATTTGCGTGGTGCTCAAGGGAAAAGAATGGATATATATTGATACCAAAGGCACACCAGTAAACACACCTGCCAGCGATAAGCGTTACGATTTTGAAGATGGCCTTGCCTTTTATAAAACGGGCGATAAGGTAGGTGTAATTAACACGAAAGGAGAAATAGTGATTGCGGCGGCCTACCAGGGCATTAAACCGTTTGAGAATGGTTTTGCACGGGCAAAGCAAAACGATAAATACGGAATAATAGATAACAAGGGAAAAGTAGTGGTTGAAATTATATACGACGAAATAGGACAGTATTACAAGGGTACGGTGAGTGCCCGCCGCGGTACAGAGTTTGGGCTGGTAACTGATGGCAAATTTACGGCTATAGCCGGGGTAGATAAAATCTGGGATTTTAGCGATGGCCTGGCATACGCGCGCAAAAACGATAAAGTTGGTTTTATAGATGTGGGGGGAAAATGGGTTATAGAGCCCAAGTATGACAAGGCCCGTGCTTTTGTAAAAGGGCTGGCACCGGTAGCCGTTGGCGATAAATGGGGATACATTAACACTGCTGGTAAGGTTATTGTAGAACCTAAGTATGCCGATGCCGAAATTTTTAGCGCCGATGGCCTGGCTCCGGTTAAAGAAACAAATTGGGGTTTTATTAATACGAGCGGACAGTTAGTAATACCAGCTAAGTATGATATATCGGCTGCCTTTGGATTTTTAGGTGGTAAAGAGGAGAAAGGGTTTATAAGTGGACTTGCGCGGGTAAAGAATGATAAAAACTGGGGATTTATTGATACTAAAGGAAATGTACTGGGTGGGCAATGGTTTGAGAATGCCGAGGTGTTTTCAAAATAGTTAACTATTTGCTCTGATAACAATTGTATATTCG
Organism: Chitinophagales bacterium; assembly: GCA_035299425.1. Classification (GTDB taxonomy): domain Bacteria; phylum Bacteroidota; class Bacteroidia; order Chitinophagales; family LD1; genus Bog-950. The sequence continues at coordinate 14,077 of DATGWP010000034.1, forward strand.
CCGGCATCTCAAATGGGGGGAATTATGACAGAAGAAATAAAATTTAACGAGCAGGTAAAAGCAGCCACTACCGAAAAACATAAGAAGCTGGAAGAAGCAGAACTTTCTAAAGTGATGATGAGTCCGGCGCTTACGGTGGCCGCTTATAACGAATACCTGCAAAGAATGTATAGTTTTATCTCTTTGTTCGAAGAAAAGTATTACGATAAATTAGCCGCTGTAGTACAGGATGTAAATGACCGCAAAAAAGCGGCAACAATGGTTAACGATATTAAAGCCACCGGTACGCTGAAAGAGAGCAGTAAACCGGCAAAGTGGTTTTCCGGAACAGAAAGTACCGGGTTTTTATTAGGCGCTATGTACGTAATAGAGGGTTCCACATTAGGTGGCCGGTTTTTGTATGGCAATGCCAACAAAGTATTGGGCCTTAATGAAATTAACGGCGCATCTTACTTTGCGGCCTATGGAAGCGAAACCGGTACCAGATGGAAAACATTTTTGGCTGCATTAAATAACTACGCTGCCGCACACCCTGGCGAGCAGCAGGACATCATAGCAGGCGCAAACTTTACGTTTGATGCATTCTATGATGTCCTGAAATAAAAAAGGGAAATGAATTTTAAGGATATTGTAAACCGCGATCTGGTCAATCTGCAGAATTGTGAGAGCGAGCCTATTCACATTCCGGGTAGTATTCAACCGCACGGATTTTTATTGGCATTTAATGCCGGTACGCAGATAATTGAATACTGTAGTGGAAACAGCGCAGCTTTTATAGGCGCAGGCTACATAAGCATATTAGGTAAACCTTTAGCCGACATACTCGGTGCAGCAGAGGCCGAAAAGGTAATTCACTACCTGGCCCAAAAGGATAACGAAACCCAGCCACCATTAATTATTAAAGCCAACAAGCATTCATTTAATGCTAATGTGCATACCAGTGCAGAAATGGTTATACTGGAAATGGAACCGCTGGCAGATGAAAGCCTGGAAGTAAACGACCTGTATACCCAAACACGGAAGTTCGTAGCACAAATGCAGGGTAGCGCAACATTTAAACAGTTGTGCCAGGCAGTGGCAGATGAAACACGCTCTCTTACAGGGTTCGACAGAGTAATGGTTTATAGGTTCGATAAAGAGTATAATGGCGAGGTATATGCCGAAAGCAAAAAAGAAGAGTTTGAGCCATTTTTGGGGCTGCATTACCCCCATACCGATATACCCGTGCAGGCGCGCCAACTGTATGTAAAAAACTTATTGCGGTTAATTGTAGACGTACAATATTATCCGGTTCCAATTTTCACTATAGATGATGGAACAAAACGTTCGCTTGACCTAAGCCATGCTATTTACCGCAGTGTTTCACCTATACATATCGATTACCTTAAAAACATGGGGGTGGGCGCTACGCTTACCATCTCTTTATTATACCAGGGGCGGTTATGGGGTTTAATTACCTGTCATCATTATAGCCGCCGGAATATTTCACCGTGCACAAAATTGGCAGCACAGCTACAGGGGCACTTTTTAACCTCGCAGATTGATGTAAGGCAAATAGCTGAACGCCACGACAGAAATACTGAAATTGAAAAGGCGCTTGATGCAACACTTGCCCGGGTGGCTGCATTAGAAAAAAGTAGCGTGTTTGAACTTGCAAGCCAACCTGAACTTTTGATGTTGACAGGTGCATCTGGTGTAGCTATAGTAGTAGATGGTATTATTTATTCCAGCGGATTAGTGCCATCGCCGGAACAGCTGAAAGAGCTGGTTAACTGGTTTTCGCATGCAATACCATCGGGTGTTTACAACACGGTAAAGCTGAGCAAGGATTATGTGGCTGCAACTGCTATAAAAGATACCGCTACCGGTGTAATATATCACTCGTTGGGCAAGTCGGATGAGAACTGTATTATATGGTTTAAGCCTGAACTTTTAAAGACCGTAAACTGGGCAGGTGACCCAACCAAGGCAATAGAAAAAGATGAGAAAGGCCTTTCGCCACGCAAATCATTCGCGCTATGGCAGGAATTGAGAAAACTGGAAAGCAGCGAATGGGGAGATACAGAAATTTCTGCAGCGGCCCGCCTGGCCCATGCCTTGCAAAGGCACCTGCACACTATTGCCATGCGCGAAGAAGAAGCCCGGTATCTTGCCCTGAACGAAAAGCTTAAAAAAGTAAATGCCGAACTCCAGAATTTTAACTGGATAAGCACCCATGATCTTAAAGAACCCCTCAGAAAAATACAAACTTTCGCTTCGCTTATTCTTAATAAGCAAAACGATAATTTACCCGATCAGGTAGCGCATTACGTAGAGCGTATGAGCACTTCTGCCTCGCGCATGAGCCTGCTTATAAATGATATTCTTTCTTATTCGCTGTTGCGCAACAAAGAGGGGGCTGTTGAATCGGTAGATTTGAATGTTTTATTGCAGGGCATTAAAAATGACCTGCGCGAAGAAATAGCAGAAAAAAAAGCCGAACTCTCTGTTGACGAATTACCAATAATAAATGGCATAGAATTCCAGTTGCGGCAATTATTTTTAAACCTCATAAGCAATGCGCTAAAATATGTGCCCCAGGGCCGCCAGCCAAAAATTACCATAAGCTATGAAATAGTGGAGCGGACAAATCCATTTAATGCATCTATACCTCTACAAACGTACCATCAGATAAGTGTTGCAGATAATGGTATCGGTTTCGATAATATGTACTCCACCACTATATTTGAAGTGTTCAAGCGCCTGCATGGGCCGAATGCTTACAAAGGAACAGGGATTGGCCTGGCCATTTGTAAAGAAATAATGCAAAACCATGGTGGTTTTATAGTGGCTGATGGCAAAGAAAACATCGGCGCTACTTTTAGCCTGTTTTTTGTGTTAAAACAACCCGAAATAACAGGGCCGGTATTGTAAAATTATACAATTGTGAAGCAATACCCCATACAATCTATATCTTTATATAATAATTGTAAGGTATGGATAAGCAGATAATATGTTTTTTGGCGGATGATGATAAAGATGACCAGGAGATTTTCGAAATTGCTATTAAGCAATCTGAAAAGGATATAAAGCTCTATACCGCTGATGATGGTTATCAGGCACTTCAAAAGTTAAAGAATGATGCCGGCTTTATTCCCGATTTTATTTTTCTTGATTTGAACATGCCTCGTGTAAATGGCCTTGAATGCCTGGAGCAAATTAAATCGCTTGAGCATCTGAGAGATACCCCGGCTTACATTTATACTACCTCATCGGCCGCTATACACAAAGAGCAGGCGCTCAACCTTGGCGCCAGCGGCTTTGTAACAAAACCCACACACATCAACGACCTTACTACTATACTGGAGAGGATATTTAGTAAGAATTAGCTGAGCTGAAAAGCGGTTTCCAGCTTTAATAGCCAGTTACCATAGGCACTATCTTCATTGTTTGATTTTTGTGCTCTCATTTCCTCATTCATCTCCACCAATTCTTCCTTATTCTTACCGCACCATACCTTACAAGATAACTCCGTATCCGGTGATATATATCCAGCATAGTGCCTGCTTATCAGCGCCATAACAGCACCGGTGGCAAGTTGTTTTTGATAAGTTCCTGCCCGAGTGAAAATATTGTGCAGCATTTCTTCATTACATCCCCCAACGTATGCAATAGCAATACCAAGCCCGCGCCATAGGTCGGCGTGGCGTTCAGTGGCAAATGTTTCTAAGGTTGTTTTGGCGGCGGTTATATCTCCCTTGCTGTTATACCAAAGGCTTCGGCCAATACCCTGGTCAAGCGCACCCGAGGCGGTGGCATCCGGCAGTTCTAACTTAAGGTGGTTTGTAATACTTCTTCTGCGGCGAAATATACCTTCGTAGTAGCCATACCCGTCCAACACACGGTATCGTTGCATAGGCTCCAACAATGGTAAATAGTCCATAGGCGGTGTAAGCGACTGCGCCAAAGCCCAGCCCAAACCCACATGTACCTGTGTGGCATGTGCGTGCGCCACTTCATTTAAAAACTTCAGCCAGTTTCGTAATTGGTTTCCTTCTTTTAAATCAAGCAGGGCAATGCTCATTGATGCTGACTCATATGCAATAGACCTGAACTCCTGGTTTGAATCATGCAGGTCTTTTATGTTGGCCCGCCAGTCCGGCGATTGAAAAAAAACATCCTGAATACGCAAGAACGTATCCTGAATATTATCCATTTTTTGCACTACGTTATTTTCCACGGCCATACTTTTTGTATACACGATTATAAAAACAAAAGCGCTAAGGTTATGTATAACACTTAGCGCTTTTTATAAAATTGGGAAAGGCTTTATGCCATCTCTTCCATCTCTACCTTAGGGTAAAACCACAATACATCTACATCGCGTATAACCTTTTCATCGCGTGGTATGTTCGTGCCTTCGGCCACCGGTTGCGGGTTTTCCAGGTCCATGGTATAAGGGTCTACCGGCATATCCAGCGGTGTGCCTTTTGCATGGTGGCTCACACGGCGGAAAATTTCGGCAGCTACTTTTTCAAGTATGCTCATGTTTATGCCAATCTGCTCCAGTAGTTTATCGCCGTATTGCGTATTAATGTTCGACTGAAAATCGAGCATGTAGCTAAGGTCGATAGGGTCAACAAACTTGCGCTCAAATATTTCGGTATCGTATGGTTGCCAATCCATAAACAGCTTTTGCATCTGGTTATGCAGCTTCCTGAATTTTTGCCCCAGCGAAGTAGGCGCAACAAACAATTGCTTAAGCATACGCAAATCGGTAAATGCCTTGTTGGTAAACATCAGGCAAGGCACAGCCCAGTAGATGGCCCAGTCCCAAAGTATCTTGGTACTCATTACCTGTGCGTTACCCATCAGCAGGTATTTGTTCTGGTAAATAGGAATCCAGCTATCAATTAATGCCAAATGGGTCTGCTCATATATCTCGGCACGGAACTGTACATCCTCACCACCCAGTTCGCGCAATATTAAATCGCTCAGCCACGTATTGTTCATCGATATAAAATCGCTGCCCGGCGAGTAGAACGGATCAAGAAAAGCCCCTGCCTCTCCGGTTACTGCCCAGCGTTGTCCACCATCGTATAGACGGCCAGTGTGGTGGGCAAAATGCTTAAGGATTTTAAAATCCATTTTGTTGGGTGTTTCCGGCTCCAGCATTTTATAGCACAGCGGCTCGTTCACCTTCAGCCACTCCATCGATTTTTCGTACGTATCAAACGTATCAAACGGATGTATTGCCGGGTCGGCTACTATACCAATACTGGTGTTTTTGCTTCCCAACGGAATAACCCACACCCAGTAACCTTTATCTAAAAAGTGAACGGTACTCAGGTAGCGCAGTTTTACCTGCGGATAATTACGCCATTCTTCATTATCGCTCCAGTTGGTTATATCTATCACACCCTTTAGTCTCCACCATACCGCATTTATATGGTGCTCCATTGGTTTAGCAAAATCAAACTTGCGCTTTAAGAAACTATTGCGGCTGGTAGCATCTACTACCCAGCGGGCGGTGGCTTTCACATCCTCGCCATTGTGCGTATAGGTTACAGTGCTTTGGTCTTTACCAAACTCAACATCTTTAGCTACGGCGTTAAGCAAAAATTCGGTACCAAGGCCGGCCGTTTTTTCGGCCATGTGGTTCTCCAGTGTTCCACGGTCAAGCTGGTGGCTGGGCGTATATAGCCATTTGCGTGGGCCAAGCTCCACACGGCTTTCTATCACATCTTTAGTGTGCGATTTAAAGAAGAAACGCAGGCCATATTTAGGCAGTTCATGTTTCTCCAGGTAATCCTTTAAACCCAGCACATGGCGCAGGTAATAGCTGGCAAGCTCTACCGTGCTTTCGCCCACCTTGTGTGCCGATGTTGGTGCTACACTTTTGCGGCGCTCAATCACCAGTATTTTAATATCCGGCTTAGCCAGTTTTAACTGTATAGATAGTGCAAGGCCCGCAAGCCCACCACCCAATACTACTACGTCGTAATGTTTCTCGCTCATTTATTTTAAGGGTTCAGTTACAAATTAAAAAACATCTCTTATTCCTTCGTTTCTCTCAGCCCAAGGTAATACTCTCTTTTCCGGGCTACCTTGTTAGCAAAAAACGGCCTGAAAAAAACAGCGTTAATAGTCAACACTATAGGTGCCACTATAAACAATGCAAATAACAGGTAATACTTGAAAACAACCAACCAGGCCTTTCGGTTCTTTCGTTTAACAATAATATTTGCCCAAATAGAAAAAAGCCGCGGCGCCCGCTCCTCTATAAACATCAAATCCTTCTTTACCTCCAAAGCCTGTTGCTTAACCAATTGAGTTTGAAGGCCATCGAAATTGCCCTTTTGCAAATGCTCCAAAACCGTCTGGCCAAAAACGGCAGCCCTTTTTACATCTTCATCCTGCACACCCGGCAACGGAAACACGCCCAAATATCGCGTTTTCTTACCGCTCATCATCCAGTGTAAAATGGTCAGTGCGCTGGCTAGGTTATTGTTTTTATCTACCAAAGCAATGTTCCCTACCAGTTTGGCCCCTGCTTCTTTCAGTATTTTCTTCAGTTTTTCCTGCGAGCTGATCCACATATTGCGGGCGCCTATAAGGGTAACTACAGGTGTGTTTTTCAACACTGCTTTTACAGCCGGTACCGCCAGAATAGAGTTGGCTGGTATGCTTAGCGATAAGTACCAGGGCTGATATGCAAATACAACTAAATCGTAATTCGAATCTTTTAATTCAAATGGCTGTAGCGGGGCAGGTATAGCTAAAACACTCTCTGGCATGGCCTCAAAAAAGCGCTCAGAGTTCCACGGAAAATCAAAGTCCTTTACCGGTTTTACGCGCACTGTTTCTATCGATACATCCTGCAGGCTAAACGGCGATAAAAATGAATTCACAATATCTGCCAGTTGGCCGGTTTGTGTATAATATAAAACCAGTATTTTTTTACGCATAGCAGGCAAGGTGTTCTATTCCACAACCAGAACAAACCAATCACAAATTTGTTTAGAAGGGTAAATTTAAAAGGCTAAAGTATTATTTGCAGCTTTTAGAATAGTGATTAATCTCATTCATAAGAAAGTAGTAGTGGTTTCTGTCTTTTCAAAAGTATCTACATATCGCTTAAATATGTATGTTCGCACCTCTCTAAAAATGAGGTCCTTAATAAACCCTTAAATGTCATTTAAAGAAGTATACATAAACCGTGCAGCCCATTTCTTTCCCAATAGCCCTGTGGCTAACGAGGAGATGGAAAGCTATTTGGGTTTGATAAATGGCCGGCCCAGTAAGTCGCGTGCTATTGTGCTTAGAAACAACGGCATTAAGCGTCGTTTTTACGCTTTGGAGAAGGGCGGCAAGGCTACCCATACCAATGCCCAAATGGTTTCTTTAGCTGTGCGCGAACTTTTTAAAGACAACCCGGAGGAATTAAAAACCGTACAGTTACTTACAGCGGGTACTTCATCGCCCGACCAGGTTATGCCCTCGCATGGTGTAATGGTACATGGCTGGCTGCCCGAAACAGGCCCGATAGAAGTACTTACACCTGCCGGAAATTGTTGTGCCGGCTTACAGGCACTTAAATATGCTTTTCTTTCTATCCGTAGCGGCGATGTGCAAACTGCCGTTAGTGCCGGTTCAGAGCGCACCTCACGCCTGATGTGTGCCGATAGCTTTAAAGAAGAAGCCCGTAACTTGGCAGATATGGAGAATAATCCATACCTCTCTTTTGAGAAAGATTTTTTACGCTGGATGTTATCAGATGGCGCTGGAGCCTTTCTGGTATCCGACAAAAAGAACGAAGAAGGCGTATCGTTGCGCATAGAGTGGATGGAAAGCGCCAGCTATGCACACATGATAGATACATGTATGTACCAGGGCTGCGATAAGTTGCCCGATGGTACCTTACAAAGCTACATGGAGTATACGGCCGAAGAAATTACCGGCAAATCGATATTTGCCATGAAACAAGACGTTAAGCTATTGGATAAGCACATAGTTGAGCTTGGCTACGAAACGTTGAAAGGTATAATAGAGAAAAAAGCCCTGAATATGGCGGAACTCGATTGGTTTCTGCCGCATATAAGCAGCGAATTTTTCCGTAAAAAGATAGCAGCAAAGCTGGAAGAGAATGGCATTGGCATACCACAGGAAAAATGGTTTAGCAATCTTAGCCAGGTAGGCAACGTAGGTGCAGGTTCTGTTTATTTAATGATAGATGAATTGCTTGCTAAAGGCAAATTACAAAAAGGCCAAAAGCTGTTATTGATGGTACCCGAAAGTGCCCGCTTTGCCTATGTATATGCTTATCTTACCGTTTGTTAAACAGCTACGCTGTTAGATCTCACAGATAAATGCCGCGCTTACACCGATTCGTTTTTTCTTTATTTTGCCTCTGCGTATTTGCATTATCCTTTAATCAATTGCATTTAATCAGCCTAATCGAATGAAGCAAAGCGAAATTCCACAAGACCCAAGCCCGCTCGATAAATTTACCAAAGAGGTTTGTTATGCCGTTGATGAAAAGGGCGAGTATACTACTGGCCTAAGCCGCGGCTGGCAAATTAAGGCAGATGCCTTAGGCATAACCTGGGAAGAAGCACAGGCACGCACGGCCAATGCCCGCGAAAAAGTTAAATCCGGTGAGGCCAGCCCTATTTTGTTTTATATGGAGTTAAACATGATGGACCTGCCTATTATAGCCGCCTATACAGGCTTTTGGCAATGGACAGTTAAGCGTCATTTAAAACCATCTGTATTCGCAAAACTATCCGACGAAAAATTGCAGAAATATGCCGAGGCATTTAGTATCAGTGTAGAGGAACTAAAAAATTTTAAAGAACATACTTAAAACAGATACCGGCCTAACTTACTCTGGTGGTTCTCTCCTCTCCTTTAGGAGAGGGGAGATGCCGAAGGCAGAGGGGTGAGGTCGTAATCAACCGCAAAGCGTAATGGAGTTAAACTTCGAGCACATACAGGCCGCCCACTGCGAAAACGGTGTAACTACTAACCTGCTTAGGTATGCAGGAATGCACCAGATAACCGAGCCACTGGCCTTTGGCATTGGTGCCGGTATATTTTACATACACATTCCGTTTTTAAAAATAAGCGGCGGGCCGGCCATATCGTTCCGCACTATGCCCGGCCAAATTTTTAGCCGCACCTGCAAGGCCTTAGGCGTACCGGTAGAGCGAAAAACATTTAGCAGTAAAGAAAAAGCACAGCAATTTTTAGATGATTGCCTGGCCAAGGGCCAGCCTGCCGGATGCCAGGTAGGGGTATATCATCTTACCTATTTCCCTAAAGAATTTCGTTTCCACTTCAACGCGCACAACCTCGTGGTATATGGCAAAGAGGGCGATACCTATAAGGTAAGCGACCCGGTAATGGAAACCGTTACCACTATTTCTGCACCAGACCTGGAGCGCGTCCGTTTTGCAAAAGGCGCTTTAGCGCCCAACGGGCAAATTTATTTTCCTAAAGAGGGGCGGGCAATTAACGAAGCGCAGATAAGTAAGGCAATCATCAAGGGTATTAAACACGCCTCCTGGTTTATGACCGAAACACCGGTGCCTATTTTAGGCGTGGCCGGTATACGCTTTACAGCAGGCCGTATTAAAACATGGCGTGAAGCGCTTGGCCCGCGCCGTGGGGGTATTTACCTGGCGCAGCTGGTGCGCATGGGCGAGGAGATTGGCACCGGTGGTGCAGGTTTCCGTTTTGTGTATGCCGCCTTTTTGCAACAGGCGCACCCGTTCGTTAAGCGCGATGAGTTACTGGAAATATCTAAACAGTTTACTGCTATCGGCGATTTGTGGCGTGCTTCATCGGTGCAGGCTTCGGGTATCTACAAGGGCCGCCTTACCACCCAGCAGGATTTTAATGTAATGGGCGATATGCTTTTAAATATTGCCGATAAAGAGAAAGAAGCATTTAAGGCGCTATATAAAATTAAGTGGTAAGAATCTGGCTGTTAAAGTATTTCTCCTTTAAGAGAAGGATTTAGGATGAGGTATTCTCTTTTTGTAATATTGACCAAAGCTTTTGATATGAATAAATCTCTTTTTGCCTTGCTACTTCTGTTAGGGCTTACTGCTCAGGCACAGGATAAGATTCAGTTTATAGATAACAACTGGGAGAAGGCCCGCGCCGAAGCAAAAAAAAGCAACAAATACCTTTTTGTAGATGCCTATACCGATTGGTGCTACTGGTGCAAGGTAATGGATAAGCAAACTTTTCCCGATAAAGCTGTGGTTGATTTTATGAACGCCAATTTTGTTTCGCTAAAGCTGGAGATGGAACACAACTACGGAATTGATGTAGCCATGAAATACCGGGTACGCAGTTTCCCAAGCTTCCTTGTTTTTTCGCCAGACGGCAAATTGGTAAACAAGTTTTCGGGCTACCGTCCTGTTCCGGAGTTTATTGAAGAGCTAAAAAAATCATTGGATAAAAAGGAAAGCCCTGGCTACGCCGGCATGTCCGAAAAGGTAGAACTTCCTTTCCCTGATTTTTATAAAAGGAACTTTGGCGTTAAAGGTAAAAGGGAGTTTTCTGATTCGGCTACTGTAAATGGCTTCCTGGCTAAGCAAAGCGATTTGTATAGCGAAGTTAATTATAGTGTAATGGTGATGTTTTCATCGCTACTCAATAGCAAGTACTTTTTAAACCTGGTAGAGAACAGGGCAAAGTATGAGCAACTATACGGCAAAGGAGAAATAGAAGAAGTAGTGGCCGGCCAGGCAAATGGCAAGCTTAAATCAGCCATTAAAAATAAAAGTAAAGAAGAGCTGGTGTTGGTGCTTGATTTTGTAGATAAATACCTGATAGAAAACAAAGAAGAAACCAAAGAGGCATTCAGGTTTGATTATTATAAAGGTGTTGGCGATTGGACTATGTATGCCAAACAGGCAGACAACCATATAGCAACACATGCTACGGGGCTGGAGAGGATAAACGGATGGGCCTGGACTATTTACGAAAGCTGTGGCGATTTAGAAATTGTGCAGCGCGCTATTGGTTGGATGAAGCCCCGGATAGATGAAAAGCCTGACTATGCAAGTACCGATACCTATGCAGCGCTGTTATACAAAAGCAAGCAATATGCCGATGCAAAAAAATATGCCCAAAAGGCTATTGAGCTAGGCAAAGCAGCCGGAGAAAAAACAGAAGAAACCGAGGCTTTATTAAAAAAAATAGAAGCTGCTTATTAGTACGCAGCACTGAAGATGGAAGCTCCGGCAATCAATATTCGCAATCTTAACTTTCAGTATGCCGAAAACTCGGGTGTAGTGTTGAAGGATTTTAACTTCAACGTAGCACTGGGTGAGCGTTTTGGTTTGTTTGGCCCTAACGGTGCCGGCAAAACCACTCTGATGAATTTAATGACCGGTGTGCTACAACCGGTTAGCGGAAATATAGAAGTACTGGGCAAAAACATAACTACTGACGAGAAGTCAGTAAAGAAATTATTTGGCTTTGTGCCACAGCACCACTCACTTTATCCTGAACTTTCGCCGGCAGAAAACCTCGAATTTTTTGGCGCATGGGCCGGGCTAAACCGTAGTGAAACAAAAGAACGCACCAAAGAATTGCTGAATGTGCTTGGTCTTAGCCATGTCGCCGATAAGCCCGTTTCAAAATTTTCAGGCGGTATGAAAAGCCGGGTTAACCTGGCTATTGGTGTTATTCATCGTCCAAAAATTTTGTTTTTAGATGAACCCACTACTGGTGTAGACGTGCAAAGTCGCCATGCTATTATTCAATACCTAAAAGAGCTAAACGCAGCCGGCACTACCTTAATCTATACCTCGCATCATTTAAGTGAGGCGGAATCATTGTGTACGCAGGTAGCATTAATTGACGAGGGAAAAATTGTAGCTAAAAATGATTTGCCAACCCTGCTGAAAGAACACCAACAGGATGGATTAGAGGGATTGTTTTTAAGCTTAACCGGGCATTCATACCGAGATTCATAATGTATAAACTGTATACCGCCATATTAAAAGAACTACGCATTATGCTGCGCGACAAAGCAGCACTGGCTGTTATGTTCCTTATGCCCGTGCTGCTGGTGGTGGTTATTACCAGCATACAGAACAGCGGTATGAAGATGATAAACGATAATACTGTGCCTATGCTGGTCTGCAACCGCGATACCGGCGAAAGCAGCGCGCAGTTTATAGATGCCCTGCAAAAGATTGGCATGTTCGATATTCAGCAAACCAACCCTGCGCTTACCGATAAACAGCTTACCGATACCATGCACACCAAAGATGCCATGATAGCGGTAACTATACCAGCAGGTTTTACACCGGCATTAAATTATAAAGCGCAAAAGCTAACCGGTAAAGCGCTTACCGAGTTTGGTATGGAAGGCAAGGGACCGGTTGATACTGCTTTTGCAGTAAAAGAAACACCACCCATCAGCATGTTTTACAATCCGGTGTTGCAGGAGTCGTTCCGCTTATCGGTTAACGGTGCGCTAAAAAGCGCCCAACAGTTTACCGAGAACCGCGCGGTGTTACAGGCGCTGTATGCGGCTATGAGCGATAAGCAGCTACCGGACTCGCTGGAGCAGGAGATTCTCAATAACAAATCGGTTATTACCCAGGTGCCAAGCGCCAAAGATGGCAGCCGCAAAACCCCTAACGCCACCCAGCACAACGTACCGGCGTGGACAATCTTCGCTATGTTCTTCATCGTGGTATCGCTAAGCACTAACGTGGTGAAAGAGAAAGTTAGCGGCAGCTTTATCCGTTTAAAAACACTGCCTACCAGCTTTCTGCTCAACCTGTTTGCCAAGCAGTTGACTTACTTAGGCGTTACACTGGCGCAGGTATTGGTTATCTTCTCCTTGGGCATATTCCTGTTCCCCCACATAGGTTTACCTAAGCTGGTACTGCCCGAAAGCCTGACCAGTTTATTACTGGTATCTATTGCCTGTGGCTGGTGTGCTGTCAGCTATGGCATACTTATAGGCGTTTACGCCAAAAGCATGGAGCAGGCCATTGGCTTTGGGGCTGTATCGGTAGTAATACTTGCTGCCATTGGTGGCATCATCGTACCCAGCTTTGCCATGCCCGAGGCCCTGCACTTGTTAATGAAAATATCACCCCTCCACTGGTGTATGGAAGCCTTCAATACCCTGTTTTTAGAGGGCGGCTACATAGGTAACGTACTTCGCTCATTACTGCCTATATTGGTGGTAATAGCCATAATGCAGGTGGCGGCTTTATTGAGGCTGAGAAAGATGAGGTTGTTGTAAAACTACTAAACAGTTCTTTTCACCAAAGTGTTTGCCACAAAAGCCATATCGGCAATAATTTCTTGATATCGACGCTCAGTTACTGGGTAAGTAATATAGACGCTTCTTAGATAGCCTAAAGGTGTTTTCTCTGAAGAAGTTAAAGCTTGACCAGCAATCACGTGTTTCTGAAACTTAGCCAACGAGTAAGAGCTACGATGAGCAATAGCATTCCTTATTGAAGATAATTTCAATAGCTTCTGTTTTGTTGCATGTATCTCAACCCGAACAAAAGGCTCTCCGTCATCAAAAAAAATATTTGCACGATTTAGTGTTTTTTCGATTGGAAGCCAATCGACATATTTTTCACCTGCATTTATTATTGTTCTGCATTGCTTCTCCGAGGTAAACGTTAAAGTTCCTTTGATTTTTCTTGATTGATGTGTTGCCTTATTACATAATAATTGAACAAATAACGACTCAATAAATCGTTCAAACGAAGTTACTGCATCTAGAAATAAACCAGAATAAACTAACTCAATATCTCTTTTTACTATTTTCCTTTGTGAAAATAGTTCTTCCATTTTCGCTCTTGTATGCTCTATATTTTTTAGATGAGCGATAAATTCTTTGGCTAGTAATGAAGCATCTTTCGGCATACGATTATTTAGCGTAACTCCTCATCAATTTATAAATATCACCCCTTTGCTTTTGATTGGCGGCTCTTCTTGTTGAAAGGGCTTCCATAGTTTTAGGTGATAATTCTTCAGCCATATATAATTCACTTAACTGCAATAATCTTGAAGCTTGTGCATTTGATAGCTTTGCTATTTGTTTGCCAGTTAGTTTTGTTTCTAAACCAAAACATATATCATAAACTACTGCAAAAAGAGGATAGAAGTATGATGTTTTCTTGTATATCGTCTCAGCAATATTATCGCCCATTTTACTGTCTATTTCAGATAACACTGTTTCAAATCTAGATTCTATTTTCTCTCGGTGCGGTAGTTCTTCTTCATGTGTTGAGTAGTACTTGTCGAGTAATTTTTGGGTTTTGCCAGTAATGCCACTTTGGATAAGAATGTATAAATCACTTGTTAGTTCTACCTCTTGCATTCGGGCAATATTGTCATCTGTAAAAAGCTCCCACTCCCTCCATTTATTTAATTGTTTAAGTGCAGAATTATACACAGAGGTTTTAAACTCTCCAAAAAATTCTGCATTTCGTAGTTCTTGGTCATTCAATTTTGTTCCAGTAGCATTCATTCTACTGAAAATTTGCAAAACCTCTCTGTCGCCTGTACTCGCAGGTAATATGTGTACACTAAATTGGTAATCTAAGATTTGCCTTTTTACATCATTAGGCAAGTCTTCAAATCTTGCATTTGCATATTCAGGAGTATGGCTTTTTGAAAGAGTCACATCATCTCTTTTGGGGTTATAATCTTTTAAAAACTGAGGGCCGATAAACGAAATTAAAGTTCGTAGTCTTTGTTGACCGTCTACTACTTCCCTAATTGGCTCCAATGTATTTAAGTCTGATTGCCGTTCTCGTAAGAAAATAATAGGGATAGGAAGGCCTTTCATAATAGTATCTATTAAAAAGGATTTGGCTCCTGGCTTCCACACTGAACGCCTTTGAAATGTAGGATTTAAAAGTAGGCTTCCATTTCTTTGCCAAGAAACAAAATCACTGACCTTGTATAGAGTTTTGTTAATTTGCCATGTGGCTGTGGTAGCAGTACGCATAAACTATGTCTTTTTTACAAATTTAGGATTTCTAAATACTAAGTCAATTTTATAGCAATACTCCCTAATTAAATTTGCTGCAGAAATATATTAACTAAACTATGGATTTATCAATTAACGTGAACGTGAGTACAGACATTGGCCAAACCGGGCACAACGAACAGAATGATCCGAAAATTCCGGAATGGCATAAGCAAATACTTGAGGAACCCTCTGAAAAGTATGAAACGGGCAAAAACCGCCTAAAAAATTGGGATGAAGTGCAGAAGGATTTATGAGCGACACAATCCGTCAATTCATTCAAATTTTAAGTATTTAACGCCCTATTTACGCGGCTTTTCACCGCTTTTCTTTATAATTTGATATTATTGCGCCATGGATAAGGAACAAGAGAAGTTACAGCTTAAGCAACACATCATAAAGTATTTGAACCTGCTGCACGTTACCCCGGAAGAGATAACGGATGATATGCCTATGTTCCGCGAGGGCCTGGGGCTTGATTCTATCGATTCTATCGAAATGGTGGTGATGATGGAGCGTGAGTATGGCCTTAAGATTGAGAACCCAAAAGACGGCCGTGAGATTTTGCAAACCATTAACAGCATGATGGCCTTTATAGAAAAGGGCCGCGCCGCGCAAGCCGCCGACCAACCCAAATGAGCAAGATAGTAGTTACCGGATTAGGCATTATTAGCCCTATTGGAAATTCGGTGGCCGAAAATCATACGGCGCTGAAAGAGGGCCGCAATGGACTATCACAGCTTGAGCTTTTCCCTACCAGGTACGCCACACTGTTACCCTTTGGCGAAATAAAAATTACGAACGAAGAATTTAAAAAGCAGTTAGGTGTAACCGAAAGCGGTGTTACGCGCACTACGCTTTTGGCGCTGCATGCTTTTCAGCAAGCTATTGCTGATAGCGGCTTAAGTGATGAACAACTGCGCTCGGAAGATACAGCCCTTGCCAATGGCAACACCATTGGCGGCATGTGCCTTAGCGATGGGCTATACATGGATGCCAATAAAAATGAGGTAGGCTCAGAGTACATCAGCAGCTACAACCTGGGTTCGGTAAATATGTATATACAGCAGCGCTATGGTATTAATGGTGTTGTCAATACATTTAATACTGCCTGTTCATCATCCGCCAATGCTATTGCTTATGGCGCGCGTTTAATACGCAATGGTTTTGCCAGGCGCGCTATTGTAGGCGGCACCGATTCGCTGGCTAAGTTTACTATCAACGGATTTAATTCACTCAATATACTTTCCGGTGCTCCGTGTAAACCTTTCGATGCAGGCCGTTCAGGTTTAAACCTTGGCGAAGGCGCTGCCTTTTTAGTTTTAGAGCGCGAAGAAGATGCACAGGGAAAAAAAATATACGCCGAAGTAAGCGGCTGGGCCAATACGAACGATGCCTACCATCCATCATCCTTATCTGATAATGGCGATGGCCCTTATCTGGCTATGAAAGAAGCACTGGAATTAGCTAAATTAAATCCTGAACAAATTGGTTTTATAAATGCTCATGGTACTGCTACCGAAAACAACGATGAAAAGGAAGGTATAGCCATGAAACGCCTGTTTGAAACCGTTCCGGCATTTGCCAGCACTAAATCAAACATAGGCCACACACTTGGCGCTGCCGGTGCTATAGAGGCTGTATACTGCATACTTAATTTATTGCACCAGGAAGTTTACCAAAGCCTGCGTTTTGAAAATGCCATTGAAACAACAGGCCTTACACCGGTTACCGCCTACCAGAAAAAAGAGCTGCAACATGTAATGAGCAACTCTTTCGGGTTTGGCGGCAACTGTAGTTCTTTAATATTTTCTAAAGTTTAACCTGAATTATCTAACTACTAATTACTCAATACTAGCTACTGTCTCATGTTCTACATTCACCAATCTTCCTGCATCAGCCACCAGCCAACATTCAACGATGTTGACCTGGAGGATTTGAAGCCATCGGAGAAAAACCTGGTGAGCGCCATAGAGCCTAAGTATGAGAATGTGCCATTAGGGCAACTGCGCCGTATGGGCCGCGCCCTGCGCATGGGTGTAGGCACAGGTATGAAACTACTGGGCAAACACAAAGTAGACGGCATGCTGATTGGTACTGCCAATGGCGGTATAGAGGACAGTATCATGTTTCTTAACCAGATACATGATTACGAAGAAGGCCGCCTTACACCAACCAGTTTTGTGCAGAGCACCTATAACGCTATTGCTGGCATGATGGGTATGATAACCGTTAACCATGGTTATAATGCCACACACGTACACCGTGGCCTTGCATTTGAAAACGTGGCGCTGGATGCAGCCATGCTGCTACGCGAAAACCCTGACAACACATATCTGATTGGTGGGGTAGATGAGATATCGGAAAAGAACCATCGCTTGGTTTCACTGGCGGGTTGGTACCGTAACGAGCCGGTATCTAATGCAGATTTATACAAAGGCGATACTACCGGTACCTTGCCGGGAGAAGGCGCTGCCATGTTTATAGTAAATAACAAAAGCGAAGGGGCAACGGCACGTTTAGTTGACCTTAAGATGGTAAGTTCACACAACGAAAATTTTGTGCATCAGCAACTGGCAGCATTTTTAAAGAAGAATAACATAGAAGGTAAAATTGACTTGTTTTTGCAGGGCGAAAACGGCGATAACCGCTTATTGAAGTATTACACCGCCAGCGAAAATTTAATGGGTACCGAAACCACAGTTGCGAGATTTAAACATGCTTTTGGAGAGTTTCAAACTGTGCCGGCCCTGGCGTTGTGGCTATCCGTGTACGCTCTTCAAAATCAGAAATTGCCGGAGCACTTCATTAAGCGCAGTGGCTCTGCTGAATTTAACCGTATACTTATTTACAACAACTACCAGGGCGCTCAGCATGGTTTTATGCTGGTAGAAAGGGTTTAGTTTAAGCCTGCTCCTCCTGAAAGAACACTTTCATTTTACACGAAGCTATTTCTTCTCCGCCAGTATTTACCTTTCCTGATATTACAGTTACCGACCCAAACACTTTATTCTCTATGGTAATTTCGGTAACCAATTCTTCGCCGGCTGCCGGCAGGCGTGTAAACTGAAAATCGCGCACCTCGCCAATGAAACCAACACGGGCTTTCTTACCTTCCATAAAATCTTCGTAGCCCAATTTGCAACCCGACGATTGCGCCATATTCTCAAGCAACCCAGCAAGGCTTAATCTGCCGTTTGCACACAGCACATGGTCGCTGTTTATTTTAAAGGTAGTTACACATGTTTTCTCGTTCACCTCTTTAAGCGAACTAATTAAAACAAAGGGGTGTTTTTGTGGAATAAGATTTTCGAGTTGCTCACCGCTGATAGGAAACATGAATAATGATTTGAGGGTTACACTACAAATCTATTCATTCATTCAATCTCTCAAAACGCCTGTAACTCCACCAGTTTTTTATACATGCCGTTTTTAGCCATCAGGCCTATGTGGTTACCGCGCTCCGATATCTTACCATCCTGCATCACAATTATCTCATCGGCATATTGTATGGTGCTTAGGCGGTGTGCAATTACAATGGTCGTTCTGCCCTTCATCAGCTTTGTCAGCGCATCCTGAACCAGTCGCTCGCTGTTAGAGTCCAGCGAAGAAGTAGCCTCATCCAATATAAGAATAGGTGGGTTTTTAAGCACCGCGCGCGCTATGGTCAATCGTTGGCGTTCGCCACCGCTAAGCTTGCCGCCGCGGTCGCCTATGGTACTGTCGTAGCCGTTCTCCAGCTTCATTATAAAGTCATGGGCGTTGGCAATTTTAGCAGCTTCCATCACCTTTTCGCGGGTAGCATCTTCCATGCCAAAGGCAATGTTGTTAAACACCGAATCGTTGAACAAAATACTCTCTTGCGATACCATACCAAATAAACCTCGCAGACTGTTTAGCGTATAATCGCGCACATCTTTACCATCTATCAGAATTTGCCCTTCGCTCACATCATAAAAGCGCGGCAGCAAATCGGCCATCGTGGTTTTACCGGCACCCGACTGCCCTATCAACGCTATCATTCTACCCTTCTCTACTTTCAGATTTATGTTTTGAAGGATCTTTTTGTTGTCGAAATTATGATACGAGAATCCTACATTTTTAAACTCTATTTCACTCTTAAATTCTTTAATCTCGGTAGCCGTAGCTTTCTCCGAAATCTTTACTTCCGCATCCAGCACTTCAAAAATTCGTTGTGCCGATGCCAGGCCTTTGCGGATATTATAGGAGGCCGATGAAAAGTTTTTGGCCGGTGGTATAAGCTGAGCAAACAGTACCATAAAGGCGATAAAAGTTTCAGCTTCCAGGTTGCCGTGCTCCAGTACAAGCACCCCGCCATAATACAATACGGTGCACACTACACACATAGCTAAAAACTCAGTAAGTGGTGAAGACAGTTCGCGTTTGGTATTTATTTGTTTGCTAAGGCTGTAAAACTCCATGTTGATTTTATGGAACTGTCCGCGCATAAATTTCTCGGCATTGAATGCATGGATAATGCGTAGCCCGCTCAACGTTTCATCGGCAATAGAAAGCAGCCTGCCCGATACTGATTGTGCTTCAATACTCTGCTTCTTCAGGCTTTTGCCCACGCGGCCTATAATAAAACCGGTAACAAGCAGCATAACAAAAACAAACGCCGTTAGCTGCGGGCTTAGCAATAATAAAGCACCTAAAAAAATGATAATGTTCAGCGGTTCGCGCACCGTTACTTCTATAAAGCTGATAATGCTTATTTCCACCTCTTTCACATCATCGGTAAGGCGGGCTATAATATCGCCTTTGCGCTCTTTACTATAATAGGAGAGGGGCAGCGAAAGTATTTTGGCATATAACTCATTCCGTATATCCCGCACCGAGCCGCTACGGATAGGTGCCAGAAAATAAACGGCAAAATAGCGGAACAGGTTTTTAAAGAAAAAGAGCAACGCAATTGCCGCTACAAATTTCACCAGGGCTGCTACCTGTCCATTCTCTACTATTTCCCGGCTTAGTATAAACTTCATGTACTCTATAAACCAGGTGCTGGTTAAATGAAACTCCGGCTGCACCGGCACAGGCGGTATTTTGCCAAACAATAACTGCAGAAATGGGATAATCATTACCACCGAAAACAGCGAGAACACCACCGTAAGTATATTGAACAAAACGTTCAACCCCGCCAAAAACGAGTATTTGCGAACATAACTAAGTATACGGACCAGGTTCTTCATGTGTAGGCAAATATAGAATGATGATTGAAACGCATGGCACAGGAAAATATTTCTTAAACTGTTTCTTACCTTTGGCCTAAATTTAAAAGTAAGATGGATTCGCGCAGACAATTAAAACTAGGCTCAGTTATTAAAGAAGCCTTTACCGCAATACTAAGTCGTGATGGAGTAGCCATTTACGGCAAAGCATTTGTAACCGTTACCAATGTAAAAGTTACTTCCGATTTATCACTGGCCAGGTTTTACGTTAGTATTTTCAACACCACCGACCCCGATGCAGTAATTCAAAGCTTTTACAAACATAAGCATGAGTTGAAGCGCAAATTGGCCGAAAAAGTTCGCCACCAGTTGCGGGTAATGCCCGAAATAGAATTTTTCCGTGACGAAACCCTCGACTATGCATACCACATAGAAGACCTGTTTAAGAAGATTAAAGAGGAAGACGAGAAAATGAAGGCAGAAATACAAGCGCCTAAGCCCGAAACAGAAGAGGAGATTATACCGGAAAAAAAGACGGCCGCTAAAAAGCCTGTTGCTAAAAAGAAAGCCGCTGTAAAGAAAAAAGCTGCTGCCAAAAAGAAAACAGAATAGTAGCATACTGCCTTAAAATAAAAGCGTCATTGCGAGGAGGCGCTTTGGCCGACGAAGCAATCCCCAGCCAATTAGGAGATTGCTTCGTCATCCCGACCAGAGCGTCGGGATTCCTCGCAATGACGGACCTTATATATTATGCTCGCATTCCGTATTGCCTTACGCTACATCTTTTCAAAAAAATCTACCAATGCTATCAACGTAATTTCGCGTGTAAGCATGTTGGGCATGGGCGTGGGTGCGTTTGCTTTAATCGTAGTGCTTTCTGTATTCAATGGTTTCGAAGGATTGGTGCTGTCCCTTTACAACTCTTTTTACCCCGACATAGAGATACGTGCCGTGCAGGGCAAAACCTTTGAAGATAATGCGGTCTTATCCGGCAAAATCTTAAAGTTAGATGGCGTACTTACGCTCTCTCGCACACTGGAAGAGAATGCCTACCTGGAATATGGTGATGAAGCACAGCTGGCAACTATTAAGGGCGTAGATGAAAAGTATAACGAGGTAACCACTGTGCAGCAATATGTGCGCGATGGCCGCTTTATGCTTCGCGATACTAACCGCAACTACACCGTGGTAGGCGCCAACATTGGCTACTCTATGAATATGGATGTAACCAGCGGCATAGAGCCGCTACGCATTACCGTGCCGCGCAAAGGGGTTAAGACTGCCTTTGCACCCGAAGATGCATTCAATACTATGTCGGCATATCCGGTGGGCGTGTTTTCAATCCAACAGGAGTTCGATAGCAAATACGTTTTTGTAAACCTCGATTTTGCGCGGGAACTATTGGGTGAAGAGAACCGTGTTTCTGCCTACGAAGTAAAACTGAGCGATGGCACTGATATTGACGCAGCCAAAGAACGCATTGCTGCGGCTATAGGCAAAGATTACGAAGTAAAAACACGTTACGAGCAACGTGCCGATACCTACCGCGTAATGATGATAGAGCGCTGGGTAACCACCGCCATTCTCGGCTTTATCATTCTCATTATTTCCTTCAATATCATTGGATCGCTCTCTATGCTCGTTATAGAAAAAACCCGCGACATCTCTATACTAAAAGCTATGGGGGCAGATGCCAAAATGATAAAACAAATTTACCTGCTCAATGGTATGCTATCTTCTATGATTGGTGCATTCACCGGTTTAGCGCTTGGCTACCTTATTGTAATACTGCAATTAAAATTTCATTTCCTTAAGCTTAGCAGCGGTGGCGATTCCAGTTTTGTAATTAACTACTATCCGGTAAAGTTGAAATTGATAGATCCTATAGTCACCCTCGCCATTATCGTTTCTATCAGTCTGCTGGCATCCTACTTCCCTGCCAAGCGCGCGGGACAAAGTGCTATGAGTTTTAAGTAAGCATAGACGATGCTGATGGCATGACTAAGGCATGACTGCGGGATGGCAGGTCATGCTATCAGTAAAGTTCTAATTAAATACTCCAAACTCTTTCCCGTTTTGCCGCGACTTTAAATACACCGCCGCCGTATCGGCAATAGTTTGCTTTACCGGTCTGAATTTATAACCCAGTGCGGCTTCTATTTTTTTATTGCTGTAGGTAAAATCAATAGCAGCTAAGGCAGCGCTCTCTTGTGTTATAAGCGGGCGGTGTTTGGTAAACCAGCTTTTCACCACTTCCATTCGCCAGGCAAATGAGCGGAGGAATTTACCGGCCAACAGGTTAGGCCTCTTTACATTCATAGCATCAGCCATACCCCATATCACCTCTTTAAACGAAAGGTTCTCCGATGTCAGCAGAAACTTCTCACCGCTTATATCGCTTTTCATTAGCTGATACATACAGGCTACCACATCGCGTACATCTACAAAACCATTGGTGCTATCGGTATAAAATTTCAATCCGTTGTATATTTCAGGAAACAGCGAGTTAGGCTCGGCATCCCACCAACCCGCACCTATAATGGTAGAAGGGCACACTACCACTACTTTCAATCCTTCTTCGTGCGCCCGCCATGCCTCGCGCTCTCCATACTGCTTGCTGCGAAAGTACCAGAACGATTTATTGATGTTTGGGTCTGAGTGCTTCTCATCTATCACCTTACCGGGTACAGCAGGCAACCCAAACGATGCCGTGCTGCTTACGTGTATCAGCTTTTCTACTCCGCTTACCAATGCTGCATTCATCACATTGGCGGCTCCTTCAATATTCACCTTCATCATCTGGTCAACCTCCGAGGGGATAAAAGAGATAACTGCTGCGCAGTGATATACCTGCGTTACACCCACCATGGCCTCTTCCAGCGAGGGTATATCCAGCACATCGCCTTCTACCCATTCTATCTGCCCATCTACATCATTCAGTAAAGAAGTATCCGACATTACCCGCTTGATAGCGCGCACTTTCTCGCCCTTTGCCAAAAGGTATCGTGCCAGGTAAGAACCTACCAGGCCGGTAGCGCCGGTTATTAAATTCATTGTGCGAAGTAAAGAAATTATACACTTCAGAAAGTTGTATTAAGGCCTGAAAGACCGTCACATATCAGCGAGGGGTGTCAGCCCCTCGTATAAAATCACGGCAAGTAAACCGCTCCCCCCACCGTATCTCTCGTCGCACCGGTTACACTACTCAGCACATTTACTTCATTGCGCATTCGCAATACTCCCATCAGTGCAATTACAACAGCCTCTTTAAATTTCACTAGTTCCTCGTTAGGTACTTCAACATCAATTCCCAGGGCGCGCATCCGCTCTATTAAATAGGTATTAAACGCCCCACCACCGGTTACCAGCATTTTATAGCTAGCGGTCATGGATATATTTTCTCTGGTAGCTATGCCATTTGCATGCGCTGCAATTTGAATAGCGATATGTTGCACATAGGTATGCATTTTATCCTCTGCCGAAATCGAAAACTCTTCCATGATGGGTAAAACCATGTCCCGCGAAAAGCTATTGTCTAAAGACTTTGGATAGCTGTGTTTATAAAACTCCAGCGCATTCAATCGGTCTAGCAGTTCAATATTCAGTATGCCTTTTTGTGCAATTTCTCCACCGGCATCATATTCTTTGCCCAGTGTTTGTGCAAAATGATTTAGCACCTGGTTAGCCGCACAAATATCAAAGGCAACTATTCCTGTTTCTGTTTTGCAGGATATGTTGGCTATGCCCCCTATATTCAGGCAAAATTTATAGTCATTAAATAGCAACTTATCTCCAATAGGCACTATGGGTGTACCTTGCCCGCCATTGGCAATATCGCTGGTGCGAAAATCGCACACCACCGGTACACCGGCCCGTGCTGCAATTGCAGCCCCGTCACCTATCTGTGTTGTAAATCGTTTGCCCGGAAAATGGAAAATAGTGTGCCCGTGCGAAGCTACAAGGTCAACTTTGCCTTGCAGTGAGTACTTATTTATAAAGTCGCTTACCCGCTCGCCAAAGTAATGGCCAAGCGCAGCATGTGTTTCCCAAAGTGTTTTGGCGTCACTCGTTGGCAGGGTTTTAAATTTCGGTATCCATGTATTATGGTACTCTGCTACATCCGTGTGCAGTATTTCAAATTCCCACCGGCCGTTTGCATGCCCAAATCGGCAATAAGCAATATCCAGCCCGTCCAACGAGCTGCCACTCATTAACCCAATTACATGATAGGTGTCCATTCTTATTTGTGCCAGCTAACTATGAGGTCGGCTACAGCAGCAATCTCGGCAGCCGATAGTTTATCTTCAAATGCCGGCATATGGCCTTTGCCTTTAGTAATGCTTTGTATCAGCCCGGTCTTATCCAGGGCAATAGTTTGCAAATTTGGTGTACGGCTATCTTTAACGCCCTGGGCTCCATGGCAGCGGGCACAATCGCTGGCAAATATTTTAGCGCCATCAGGTGCGGCGGCAGCGGTGCTGGCCGATTTTTTGGTGCACGAAGCAATAGCTACTAATAATACGATAATGGCAAGGGATAATTTCTTC
Source organism: Chitinophagales bacterium (assembly GCA_035299425.1). Lineage (GTDB taxonomy): Bacteria > Bacteroidota > Bacteroidia > Chitinophagales > LD1 > Bog-950. The sequence continues at coordinate 38,829 of DATGWP010000034.1, forward strand.
ATAATAGGATGGATTTAATGCTAAACTAACAAATCAAAATTTTGGCGCAAAGAGGCTAACTTGATTTCTGTGTTACTGGTGTTTGAGCGCACGAGTGCCTATACCTCTTTCAGCAATGTTCTGAACGCCTGGAACTTACCCGGAAACATATCCAGGCTCTCCTTCTGCAAATGTGCCGCATGGTGCTCTTTATAGTCGAAGTAGCTCGCCATATCGTTAGCAAAATACTGAAAAGCATAAGTAATGCCGTCGGTAGTATTCTCCTCCAGCACACGGTATGTCTTTACATCGGTAAAGCAACCGGTTTCCATTACGCGCGGTATATGTTCTTCTTTCATCCACCTCAACCATAGGTCGTGAATGCTCAGGTCAATTTTAATGGTTACGTTGTATACTATCATAGTGTGGTTTATTCCGAAAGATTATCCCCTCTCAACAACCGGTATCTCTTTCTGGCATCTATCACCAGCAGCGATGAATTGTAATCGGTAATTATAGATTTATAAAGGTCCATAGCCTTTGCCTTATCGTTCAGGTGGTCGTCGTAAATTTTAGCCAGCAGGTAAGTAGCATCGTCGCCTTTCAAATCCTCCTTGTAAGTTTTGATGATATCTTGCAGCAGTGGTATAGCCTTGTCAAACTGCTTCATCTTTACAAACATTTGCGCCTTCAGGTATTCTATATCATCAAACAGCGCATGGCCCGGGTATAGGTAAGTAATAGTATCCAGTGTGCCGCGTGCCTGCTCATCTTTGTTCTGGTACATCAACAACTCGGCCTTACTGAACATCTGCATAGGCTCCTCTATCGTATCCATCCCCAGGTTATCAATTATAAATACCGATAGGTTAATAGCATCGTTCGATATCAACTCAGATGTTGAATTTTTCAACGCATCTAACTGCGTTTGCGCCCATTCAAAATCGCCTTTGTAGTAAGCCAGCTTGGCATTTCTAAATCGTGCTTCTTCCCCTAGTGGCGAATCTTTTTCGTCCTTATCTACCTGTGAGTATATCAGGGTACTCTCCCATATATCGCCGTCTATCAGGTAAAAATCGCCCAGCGATAATTTAGTTTGGTTTTTCAATTGGTTGTTTACACCCGGCATAGCAATTATCTCACTGCATAGGTCAATAGCGCTCTTTAAGTCATGCAGGTAAAATCCTTCCAGATCAGCCAGCTCTTTCATGCTCTGCGCCGTACGGAAACCTCTGTCGTTCTCCTCTATAAAAGCCAGGTAGTCGCTTTTCAGCCCCTCTAAGTCTGCCTGAGTGTAGTTAATGTTTTTCGATACTTTTTCTTTTCTGCAGTTAAGCAACTCGGTGCGTGCCTGAAAATACATCGAGTTCATTTTTCCCTTTGCTACCACATACTCAAAACCCGAAATGGCATTGGTATAGTCTCCTTCTGTTTGCGCCATGCGCGCAATGTTCAATACACGGAAACCATTTTCACTTTTGCGGCGGTCCACCGCTTTCATCTGCACCAGCGCACCTTCAAAATCTTTGTTTTGTATATATACCCAGGTAAGCAAGTCTATATAGTCTTCATTGGTGGCATTCTTCTGCACCTTACTA
>DATGWP010000035.1:0-16905 GCA_035299425.1 Chitinophagales bacterium
GCATACCTATCGCAATCGGGCCAGCTGTATGGCGAGGCTATGGCTATGGCGCAGGGGCTTATCTATACCTTCGGACCTACGTTCCGTGCCGAGAAATCGAAGACGCGGCGCCACTTATCTGAGTTTTGGATGATAGAGCCTGAAATGGCTTTCTATGACCTGAAAATGGATATGGACGTGATAGAAGATTTTGTGCGCTTTGTGGTAACTACTGTATTGGAAAAAAGCGCGGCCGAATTGAAGGTGCTTGAGCGCGATACTACTTACCTTGAAAGAGTGAAAGAGCCATTTATACGTATGAAGTATGAAGATGCAGTAGATGTGATAAAAGGTGAGAAAGAGATAGGCGGCCGCAACAGCCTGCAAATGCTGGATGAAGAAGAGAAAGCATTGAAAGCGGATGAAGCCCGTATACAGGCCGACATAGCCGAGCGCGAAGCAAAAATTGCCAGCGGCGAATTGAAGAAGGGCGAGGTTAACTTCAACAAAAACAAGGTTGACCAACTGAAGAACGACCTGAAGGACAATGCAGAAAAACTGGCGAGCGTAGCTCAGTGGCGCAGCAGTGCACAGAACTTTAAGCGCGGCGATGATTTTGGTGGTGCCGATGAAACAGTGCTTACCAAAATGTTTGGACAACCGGTAATGGTTTACAACTGGCCACATGCGGTGAAGGCCTTCTACATGAAAGAGGATGAAACCGATAAGGGCTACGCAAAAGGTGTTGACTTACTGGCACCGGAAGGCTACGGCGAAGTAGTAGGTGGCGGCGAGCGCGAAACAGATATAGAGCGACTGAAGAGCAAGATTATAGAGCATGACCTGCCTATGGAGGCCTTTGAATGGTACCTTGACCTGCGCAAGTTTGGCAACGTGCCACACGCGGGCTTCGGACTTGGACTTGAAAGGTTAGTAGCCTGGATATGCGGCCTGCAACACATCCGCGAAACCATTCCGTTTCCAAGAAGTTACGGAAGATTGCTGCCGTAGAGGCCCGACCCCTAAATCCCCTAAAGGGGACTTAATACAAATACAAAAAATGCCATCCGAAAGGGTGGCATTTTTTGTATTTGTATAATAGATTTGTGTTTGAGCATAGATAGCATCATCAGCGGGTTGCTGTAACATCTGTGTTTGCTGCGTTGGCTTGCATTATAGGTCAACCATGTCCGCCTTATTCTTATCACTGGGCTGTATAAAATCCCATAGGTTGCCATACAGGTCTTCAAACACCGCCACGGTGCCATGTGACTCTTTTACTGCCGGTCGCACAAACTTTATACCCTGCTGCTTCATGTTTTTGTAATCGCGCCAAAAATCATCGGTAAATAGAAATAAAAACACGCGGCCACCGGTTTGGTTGCCAATGCTGGCGGTTTGTCGTTCGTTAGCTGCTTTAGCCAACAATAAATGACAACTGCCATTGCCCGGTGGCGCTACCAGTACCCAGCGCTTCTCTTCGCTCAGTTTGGTATCTTCTATTAGCCTGAAGTTTAGCTTTCCGGTGTAAAAGGCAATGGCTTCGTCGTAATCCTTTACCACTAAGGCTATATGGGCTATGTGCTGGTTCATGGGGCAATAATAGAACCCTTTTGTTCATTCTGAACGTCCCGATAGATATCGGGATTGCGAAGTGAAGAAACTTGTATGGCCGCTTGTGAAACAGGTGGACGCTTAACCGTGCGCGTATACCTTCCTTATCTTCTCCAGCAAGACTTCTGCAATCCGGCGTTTACTTTCGTGTGTCCAGCCCGCTATATGTGGGGTAAGAAGAATACGGTTGTGCTGAATTAATTGATTGAACTCTTCTTGCTCATTGGTGCTAAGTGTTTCAAGTTTTTCATTTTCCAGCACATCCAGTGCAGCGGCTGTTACCTTTCCTTCTTCTAATGTTTTAATCAAATCAGCTGTACGCAATACTTTGCCACGACTTGTATTTATAAGCCAGAAAGGGCGATTGAATGAAGAGAGAAAGCCATAATCAATCATGTGTTTTGTCTCTTCGGTAAGTGGCAGGTGCACGCTTACAATTTCGGCCTGCTTATATATTTCTTCCAATGTAGCTTCGGCAACAAAGTCATCGCTAAAACCGGTTTTGTATTTATCGTAGGCCAATACCTTTACATCAAACCCGCGAAGTATTTTAGCAAATGCCTGTGCTGTGTGGCCATAGGCAATTAAGCCTATTGTTTTGCCGCTTAGCTCGTACCCACGGTTGGCTTCGCGTATCCATTGTTTGTTGCGCACTTCATAATGCGCTTTGCTGATATTATTCATTAGGTTGAGCAACATGCCCAGGGCCTGTTCAGCTACCGAGTTGCGGTTGCCCTCGGGCGAGTTAAACGCTGCTATGTTTTTCTCTTTGGCATACGGCAAATCAATTACCTCTAGCCCGGAGCCTGCACGGCATACAAACTTTAATTGGGTTGCCTTATCCAGCAATTCTTTACCGGCATACACCTTGCTGTTTATTACCAGCCCTTCGTAATCACCTATTATTTCCAGCACTTCCTTTTCGGTAATGGCAGGGCGGTAGTCAACTGTAAAGCCATCCTGCTCTAAGCCTTGTTGCAATAGCGGGTGGAGGTCATCGGTAATAAGAATTTTGCGGGCCATACTTATTTACCGTTTTGTATCAGGTTAGTCAACTCCATAAACTGCGCTACCGAAATTTGCTCAGGACGCAGGTTGAATACTTCGTTATCCGAAATATTTTTTCCGTAGATATGGTCTTTCAAACTATTGCGCAGTGTTTTGCGGCGCTGGTTAAAGGCGGCCTTTACTACGCGCTTAAACAGTACTTCATCGCAGGGCAAGCCTTGCTCCGTTTTACGCTCCAGCCTTATAATGCCACTCATTACCTTAGGGGGTGGGTTGAAACACTCGGGCGGTATATCAAACAAATAATGGCAATCGTAATAAGCCTGTGTAAGCACGCTGGTAACGCCATAATCTTTACTGCCGTGTTTGGCAGCAATACGCAGCGCAACTTCCTTTTGAAACATGCCTGTCATGGTTTTTACCTTCTCCCTCTCATCTATTATGCGGAACACAATCTGCGAGGAGATGTTGTAAGGAAAATTGCCTACTATGTGTGTGGGGTATTGCAGAAAGCCTAAATCCACCTGTAAAAAATCCTGGTGTATTATTTTGCCACGCAGTGCCGGGTAGGCATTTTTCAGGTGTTCGGCCCAGCGGTCATCCAGTTCTATTACATAAAAATCAGGGTGCTTTTGCTGCAGCAGGTATTTGGTCATGGCACCCATACCGGGGCCTATTTCTACCACCGTTTTATAGGGGCTCATATCGCCAATGGCATCGGCTATACGCTGCAAAATGCTTTCATCGTGCAGAAAGTGCTGTCCCAGCGATTTTTTTAAATGGAGGTTGCTCACACCGCAAACCAAGGTAAAGTTTTCAACTTCTGAAACTATATTTCTGACAGCTATAGTAGAATAAGGCTGACCTTGGGTGCAGACCGGAGAACAGCCATCTCAAATATTAAGTTTACAGGCATCTGCCTTTTTATATTTTAGCAACCTTAAATTAATATGCATGCCTCTACAACTGCTTCTGTGCAAAGACTATACGGCTTATAACCACAATGTTATTCTAATTGACGAAAAGACTAAACTCAGCTCGATAGGGCTGGCTAAGCCCATAGCCGCTGAGGCCGAAAGCTTTTTCAGCGAAAAAGGGAACACCGTATTTCAGCAGCAATACGAAGGCCGCAGCCTGAGTGTGGTTAAAATTGATACGTCTAAGGAAGAGTTTAAGGCGCTGGAAAGTGCCCGCAAAGCCGGTAACGCCATTAACAAATACCTGAACGGTAAAAAGATAAAAGAAGCTTCTGTGCTGAATGCATCGGGCCATGCAGGGCTTACTACTGCCTTTGCCGAAGGTGCAGCCCTGAGCAACTACGAGTTTTTGAAATATAAAACCAAAGAGAAGCGCGAAAAATCGCTGGCCACCTTACACTTTGATGCCAGGTCGGCCAATAAGAATGAGCTGGACGAGGTAAACAAAGTAGTGACGGCTAACTTCTTTGCGCGCACGCTTATCAATGAGCCGCTATCGTACCTAACCGCTACCCAACTATCGAAAGATATACAGGGCGCCGGCAAAAAGTACGGATTTAGCGTAACGGTATTTGACAAAAAGAAGATAGAGCAACTTAAAATGGGTGGCTTGCTATCGGTAAACAAAGGCAGCGTAGACCCGCCTACGTTTACTATTATGGAATACAAAGGCCCTAAGGCTAAAAACAAAAAGCCCATAGTATTGGTGGGTAAAGGGGTTGTGTATGATACCGGTGGCCTTAGCCTGAAACCTACGCCTAACAGCATGGATATGATGAAGTGCGATATGAGTGGTGCGGCATTGGTGGCAGGTGTGTTTGTAGCCGCTGCCTTATTGAAACTACCGGTGCATATAGTGGGCTTGATACCGGCTACCGATAACCGCCCGGGTGGTAATGCCTATGTGCCCGGCGATGTGGTAACCATGATGAGCGGCCTGAATGTAGAGATGCTGAACGCCGATGCCGAGGGCCGTATGATACTGGCCGATGCGCTGCACTATGCCAAAAAATACTCACCGGAACTGGTGTTTGATTTTGCTACCCTTACCGGTGCAGCCAAGGCAGCTACCAGCAGTATAGCCGCACCGTTTATGGGTACGGCAGCCGATGGTGTAAAAAGCAAGCTGCTAACCAGTGCTAACAATACATACGAGCGCCTGATTGAGTTTCCGCTGTGGGACGAATACGGCGACCTGATAAAGAGCGATGTGGCGGATATTAAAAACGTGGGTGGGCCAGAGGCAGGCAGTATTACTGCAGGTAAATTTCTGGAGCACTTTACCGATTTCCCATGGATGCACTTTGATATAGCCGGCACCGCTTACCTGATGAGCGAAGACAGCTACAAGGGTAAATATGGCACTGCGTATGGCGTGCGTTTGATTACCGATTTTTTAAAGAACTACTAAAGTTACAAGCAACCCATGGACCAACCCAAATACAGAGTAGGTATTACAATAGGCGATTACAATGGTATAGGCCCCGAAGTAATAATTAAAGTGCTGCAGGATGAGCGTATTTACAAATACTGCTCGGTAGTGGTTTACGGGCAGAAGAGCATTATATCGCACTATGCCAAGTTGCTTAAAATACAGAACTTCAATATACAGGAAGTAACCGACACCGATGCATTGAGCCCAAAGCTACCTAACATTATCAACTGCTGGACAGAATCGGTGCAGGTACAGCCCGGTGAACTTACCAGCGAAGGTGGCTCGCGCGCCTTGCTTTGTTTAAATGCGGGTATAAAAGATTTAGTAGAAAAGAAAATTGATGTGCTGGTTACCGGTCCGGTAAACAAAAGCACCATCAGCCAGCACCTGCCCGATTTTAAGGGGCAGACCGAACTGTTATCACAAGCAGCGGGTAATGAAAACTCGATGATGCTATTGGTAGCTGATGGCCTGCGTGTAGGTTTAGTAACTAATCATGTATCGCTAAAAGAAGTAACCGGCAAAATCGATATCAACCTGATACTGGCCAAGCTGGAGGTGCTTAACCAAACACTTAAACAGGATTTCCTTATCAGTCGTCCGCGTATTGCAGTGTTGGGTCTTAACCCACACGCCGGCGATAATTCGCTGCTGGGCAAAGAAGAGAAAGACATTATTGCACCGGCTGTAAACCGTGCTAAAGAGAAAGGTATGCTGGTAGTAGGGCCGTTCTCGGCCGATGGTTTCTTTGGCTCGCAGCACTTCCGCAAGTTTGATGCTGTGCTGGCCATGTATCATGACCAGGGCCTTATCCCATTCAAAACACTTTCGTTTGGCACCGGTGTAAACTACACCGCCGGCCTTAACGTAGTGCGCACCTCGCCCGACCACGGCACCGGTTTTGATATTGCAGGCAAAGACCAGGCAAACCCCGAGTCGCTACTCAGCGCGATATTTACCGGTATAGATATTATCCGCAACCGCACCAACTATAAAGAGATGACCGCTAACCCGGTAGAGAAGGTGCAGGTAGATAGAGAGTAATATAAATGCGGAATTGGGATTTGGGAATAAAAAAAGGAGCCGGACTTTCGCCCGACTCCCTCACACCACATAAACCCACATTTATGAATCTTTACTCTCTTTTGCTTTTGTATTGTATTAGTCGTTTAGTTAACCCCACTCTTACAACACAAACTCTTTCTTTAACGTATCTTTTGTTTTACTGTAAAAATCATCTTTTGAAAAAAGGGGAGCCACACTCTTCGTGCGACTCCCTCACACCACATAAACCCACATTTATGAAATCTTGAATCTCTTCTTTTCGCCTTGTGATATAATAGACGGCTATTAACCTTTATCATTGCACAGGGGCGGTGTTCTTTAAGATATTTTCACTTCTATTGTACCTTTTGCCTTTGCTTCTTCCAATTTAGGCAGGGTAACCGTTAAAATACCGTTCTCGTAGCTTGCGCCAATTTTGTCGGCCACTATCGTTTTAGGCAAGGTAAAGCTGCGTTTGAACGATGTGTGTACAAACTCTTTACGTGTAAACTTCGTGCCATCTTCCAGCTTTTCTTCTTTTGCTTCGCCGGCTATGGTTAAAAACCCGTCTTCTGCCTTTACACTAAAGTTTTCTTTGGCAAAGCCCGGTGCCGAAACCTGGATGCTGTAAGCATCTTTGGTATCTTTAATGTTTACCGATGGGCCGCTGGTTTTTAAAAATTCGTTACCCAAAAAAGTTGGGAAATCGTTGTCGAAAATATTCTCAATTAAATTTGAGAAACGTGGGCTGTGAATTCTGCCGCTTTCTGGTCTTACTGTTAACATTGTCATGGTATTTTGGTTTTGGTTTTAATAAAATTGTTTGACGGTTGTATCTATTCAAACCAAATACCAACGAATATATTTGACAAAAAGTCCGTTAATTTTAAATAATTAAAGACAAATTGTCAAAATAATTGATTTGGAGGTGCCAATTTGAACCAACGGAGATAACGTGGTGTTTTTCTTTTGCCTTTGAGCCTCAGTTGTAAGATTGTATTATTGCCCTGTGAACGTGGAAGAAATACGCGACTATGCGATAGCTAAAAAGGGGGTAACCGAGGGTTTCCCTTTTGGCGAAGATGTGCTGGTATTTAAGGTAATGGGCAAAATGTTTTTGCTAATGGGTTTGACAAACCAGCCAGCCTATTGTAACTTAAAAATGAATGCAGACCTGGTAGAAGAATATCGCGAAAAGTATAATGATGTTAAACCCGGCTACCATATGAGCAAAAAGATGTGGAATAGCGTTTACTTTGACACCGGAACTATACCGCGTAAAGAAATACTTTGGATGATAGATCATAGTTACGATGAAGTAGTGCGGGGTTTGCCTAAGAAGATTCAACTGGAGTTAAATAAAGAAATATGATAGACCTTATTCTTGTGTGTTTGTTTTGTTACCAGCTTAACCGCCTGGCGCGCGAGCGTGGCATAACCCCATGGCCATTTGTGCTGAATTACCTGGCTATATTTTTTATAATGATGCTGGCCTTTGTGTATGGCTTTATTGCTATATACGGTACCGATGCGTTTAAAAATGAGCAGGGCATTAAAGCTGCGATGATGTTTGAGCCTTTTGCTATTATGTTCGAGGTGTTCCTGTTCATCTACTTCCGCAAGCGGATTCAGAAAACGGTACCGGTTAACAACGATAACGACTACACACCACCGCCACCAACTAAAGAGAAGAAAGACTTGTCGTATTTCAGATAATAAACTTTCGGCGTCATTGCGAGGAGGCGCTTTGGCCGACGAAGCAATCCCCTGCGCATTAGGGGATTGCTTCGTTGAACCGATCAGAGCATCGGATCTCCTCGCAATGACGGAAAAATCACCCCATGTATAACTACATCATCGTTGGCCAGGGTATAGCGGGCACCATGCTCTCGTGGAGTTTGATGCAACAAGGCCAGCGTGTATTGGTGGTAGATAAACTAAATCGCTCATCGGCTACCAATGTATCGGCAGGTATTACCAATCCCATTACCGGCAGGCGGTTTGTAAAAACATGGCTGATAGATGAGATTGCCCCGCTGATAAAAGAAACCTACACACAGTTTGAAAAACAGTTTAACGACCGGTTCTTCTACCCGGTATCTATCCTCAAAATTATAGAATCGGTAAAGGCGCAGAATGATTGGAGCGCACGCTGCGCTATGCCGGAGTATCTGCCTTATCTCAAGAATGAAAGTGTAATTCAGCTGGATGCAGAGAAAGTAAAAAACGACCACGGTTGTTTTGAAATAAGCAACGGCACCCGGTTAGATGCTGCCAAATTTCTGGCGCACTACCGCAACTACCTGAAAGAGCAAGACAGTCTGCTGGATGAAGATTTTGACTTTGAACAATTGAAACACGAAGCGGATGGTGTTACCTACAAAAACCACAGCGCGCAGAAGATAGTTTTCTGCGATGGTGCCAATGCTATCAATAACCCTTACTTCAAATTCTTTCCTTTTCAGTTAGCTAAAGGCGAATGCCTGATAGTGCGCATACCGGATTTTTACCTGGAGCACGTAATAAACGGCGAGGTGCTGGTAATGCCCTTGCAAGAGAAAGACCTCTACTATGTAGGCGCCACGCACGAATGGTATTTTGACGATAACCTGCCCAGCCAAAAAGGCAAGAACGAAATACTTGGCAACCTGTCTACGGTATTAACAGCTCCTTTCGAAATTATAGAACATAAAGCCGCCATCCGCCCCACGGTGAAGGACCGCCGGCCATTCCTGGGTTTTCATCCGCAGTACACCAACATCGGCATCTTCAACGGTATGGGCACCAAGGGTATATCGCTGGCGCCTTACTTTGCAAAGCATTTTACCGAGCACATACTGCAACAAAAACCTTTGATGAAAGAGGTGAACATTAACCGGTTTTTGTAGATAAAACAGATGTCATTGCGGAGCCTGTTGTTGTTTGGCTGTTCGTCCCCTCTTGAGAGGGGTGTCTGGCGGCTCTGCGACAGACGGGGTGTGTTGTATTTTTCTTAATCTTGCAATCACATAATCATTTAATCATAGTCCATGATAAAGGCAACCATAAACGGCAAAAACGAATTTACAGTAGAAGGCACCACGCTAAACGGCACACCGGTTGACTGGGATCTGATAGAAGTGAAAGAGAATACCTTCCACATTATAAAAGATAACAAGGGCTACAACGCCACGCTGATAAGCTACAACCCCGAAGAAAAAACCATGGTGCTAAACGTAAACGGCACCGACTATGAGATAAGCATAAAGGATAAAAACGATCTGCTGCTGCAGCAATTAGGCATCAGCGCCAAATCATCATCGGCGGTGCAGTTTATCAAAGCGCCAATGCCGGGGCTTATCATCAACATATCGGTTAACGTGGGCGATGAAGTAAAAAAAGGTGACACCCTCCTCATCCTCGAAGCCATGAAAATGGAGAACGTTATCAAATCTCCCCGCGATGGAAAAATTAAAAAGGTAAACGTAACCCTGCGCAATGCCGTAGAAAAAAACCAGGTGATGCTGGAGTTTGAGTAAATTTTTTGAAAAAACAACCAATAAATGGCGTACTTGGAGCAATGGAAAGCGGATGAAGTTATTTTCCTAGAACCGATAGTAATTGATGTTGGCTCAATAGTTCTCACATTCCCGAATCCTAATCTTGTAGAACAAGAAGCCGCAATATACTACGCAAATTCTTGTGATGAAGAGTTGAAGCGTCGGATGCCAGGTGCTTATGTTGATAGTATCAAGAATGCCGAGCAAAAATTGAAAGAGTTCATCAGTCGTACTTTGCTCAGGCAAGACCTTCTGCTTTGCATTAGACCCAAAACAACAGGCATACCAATCGGATATATTGTAATTAACTCACCAATATCTTCTACAGGCTTAAAAGATTGGTCAGTAGATTTTTGGATGGGGCCGGCATTTCAAAACAGAAAACTTATGAAGCCATGCCTAAACAATGTTTTGTCTTTTTTGCAAAAAATGAAGGTTCCCCTTGTTAAAGCTTTAGTAGATTCAGATAATATTCGGTCCATAAAAATATTAACCGGACTAAACTTTATTTACCAGCATAAGATAAATGGATTTGATAAAAACGATGAGTTCAAAGAGGCGGAATTATATTATAGAAAATTAATGCTTAAGTGATTGAGTATAATATTTTATTGCATTAGTAGTTTACTTGCCTTCGCATTGCACCTCCGCAAATGAAAATTCTACAGGTATTTCAAGCCAGTTTATTTATCTCAAAAGCAAAAAAGAGGTCATTTTTAATCCCACTAAATTATTCTTGGCATTTTTTAAATCCGCATAAGCAGGTTCATACTTTTCAGCCAATTCATCAAATGACTTTGCCATTGAATTGTAGTTAACGACTTTCTGATTGAAGGCGGTATTTACTTTACCAAGTGTTCCTTTTAATTCTATAAGGTCCAGGTTAAATGGATCTTTCTGCGCGTAGCTATCAATCTTAGGGGAGATGTCCTCTAAGAATTCCTTCGTCCAAGTAATGGGTAATATGTCTTCGGGTTTGACCCCTTTAGACCGTTGAGAAAAAACTGAATAACTAGCGAAGACATCTTGTAAAAAAACATTCGCATCAACGTTTTCTCCTTCTTTCTTTAATACATCCCGAAACCATTTGTTTAATGCTCCCATACTTTCATTCCAAGCCAAGTGATATACTTTTGCCATGCTTACGAATACTTCCACATTTTGCGTTTTAGCTATCTGAAGGTCCGCGAGGAAATCTGAGTTTTTTGTGAAGGCATAAAAATTTTCATGCTTAAAATCAAGCTGTCCTCTTTTATTTGTGACAAACGTCCGTAGCATGGCGGGAGTTGGAATGGCGCGTAATTTGTCCACGTGAAGATTGCGGGTCGCTAGTGGTTCCGGCTCGCCATCTAGTTTTCTTAACCGCTCTGCAAACTCTTTAATACTTTGAGCTTGTTTCTTGACATCGTCCTCAATAGCATTTACCCAGTAATTAATAAATGCTTCATTTTCCTTTAATTCTCGAAACAGTTGTAACTGCCGATTAAAATATGCAACCGCAATACCACCAAGAAATGTCAAAAGTAATTTTCCGTAAAATGAAGTAACTAATGAAAAGAGTAAGGCGGCGGCATTTAAAACTAGCATAATAGTGGGGTTAGGCATAGGTTGTAATTAATTTGCAATATAATAGCTTCAGCAATATAGGTTTTCTCTCGCATGAATCTCTAACCATTCAGGGTTTTGGGGTGCTGGAATTATCTAATGCACAAAAAAATCCGCCCCAAACGACAGGAGCGGATTTTAAAAAAACAACAATCCTTGTATTTCTTAACGGAGCACCACCTTATTCTCTTCCATCAACCTTCTAAGGTTTATAAGCGCGTAGCGCATACGGCCTAAGCAGGTGTTCATAGGTGCCTTGGTGTAATCGCTTACCTCTTTAAAGCTGAAGTTGAAGAAGTGGCGCAGTATCACTACCTCTTTTTGTTCTTCGGGCAGTTGCTCTATCAGCTCTTTCAGTTTGCTTTCAAACTTCTCCAGGTGCACATGCTCCTCGTGGGGCGTGTCTTCAAACTTCATGTATTTAAACACATCGTCACCCTCGCTGGTAACTATCCCCGGTGTGCGCTTAAGCTTCCGGAAATGGTCTATACACAGGTTGTACGCAATGCGGGCCACCCACGGCGCAAATTTACCCTCCTCGTTATACTTTCCTTTACGCAGAAAGTCTATCGCCTTAATGTAGGTCTCCTGGAAAATATCTTCCGCCAGGTATTCGTCCTTCACCATAAGGTAGATGGATGTGTAAATTTTGTCCTTGTGACGAACAATTAGTCTTTCAAGGGCAAGTTCGTTGCCTGCGAGGTACTGGTCTACCAGTTCCTGATCGCTCATTAATTGAGTGCGCATTTGGTTACGTTTTAGGGTTTAAAAAACGTATAGATTTGGTATAGGCAACTAATATTTGCGGTTCGGGTTCTCCTTTAATTTTAACAGAAACAACTGTTAAGGGTTTTAACGGAAAACCTGATCCTGGTTAATAAAAATTTAAAAATGTAAAACGTGGGCGGCGTTGTTTGTTTAAAGTAGTAACATTGCGGTTACCACCAGAAAAAACTAATTACAACCCAAAGTAGAGGAGAGTTCGATACTTAAATTTTACTTGAATAAAAAGACCTAAAAACTAAATTTGCAAACCTTAGAAAATGTGAAGTAAAAGTTGATTGCTATAGGGTCTTTGTTTTGATTGTTATACCGAAGATAAAAAAAAGAAATTGAAAGTACCAAATAAATTTTCAGCCAGCGAAAGAAAAATTTTCATAAAAGGCGCCCGCGTGCACAATCTTAAGAATGTGGATGTGGAATTACCCAAAAACAAATTCATCGTTATTACCGGTGTTTCTGGCTCGGGTAAGTCAAGCCTTACCATAGATACCCTATATGCCGAGGGCCAGCGCCGCTACGTAGAGTCGCTGTCGTCGTATGCCCGCCAGTTTCTTAACCGTATGGATAAACCCGATGTAGATTACATCAAAGGTTTATGCCCGGCAATTGCTATTGAGCAAAAAGTATCTACCAGAACCACCCGCAGTACCGTTGGCTCACTTACAGAGATATACGATTACCTGCGCCTTTTGTTCGCCCGTATAGGCAAAACCTACTCGCCCAAAACCGGCGAACTGGTTACCAAGCACGAGGTAAGGGATGTGGTAGACTTTCTTTTTAAGCAAAAAGAAGGCGATAAAGTGTTCATCTACTTCGAAAATAAGGTGAACGATAAATTTGCCGCCGACCTTAATCTGCTGCTGCAGAAAGGTTTTACCCGTGTTAAATTTAACGGCGAGGTAGCCAAAATTGAAGAGTTGCTGGAGAACAAAGATGCATTGAAGAAGAAACAAACTTCTATCAAAGTATTGGTTGACCGCCTGGTAATGAAGCACGACGATGAGGACCTTAAATCGCGCGCGGCAGATTCGATACAAACAGCCTTTAGCGAAGGCCATGGCGATTGTATTATAGAATTGCTGAACACTGAGGGTAAAGAAACCGAGCATACTTTCTCTAATAAGTTTGAAGCCGATGGCATTTCTTTTGAAGAGCCAAACCCTAACTTCTTCAACTTCAACAATCCTTATGGCGCCTGCAAAACCTGTGAAGGTTTTGGAACGGTAATGGGCATAGATGAAGAACTTATTTTCCCTGATAAAGAATTATCGGTGTATGAAGGTGCTATAGCCCCATGGAAGGGTGAGAAGATGAGCGAGTGGGCTGAGCCATTGATTAAGAAAGGGGTGATGTTCGATTTTCCTATCCACCGTGCTTATAAAGATTTAGAGCAGGAGCATAAAGATCTGTTATGGACCGGTAATAAATACTTCGCCGGCCTGCACGAGTTTTTCCGCTACCTGGAGGAGAAGAGCTACAAGATACAATACCGGGTGATGCTATCGCGTTTCCGCGGCAAAACTACCTGCCCCGATTGTAAAGGCTCGCGTATCCGTAAAGATGCGCAGTATGTAAAAATACAGGGCAGGAATATTTCGGAGCTGACCATGCAGCCTATTAAAGAGCTACATGCTTTCTTTAAAACCATTAAGCTAAGCGAAAGCGAAGCGACTATTGCCAAGCGTATTTTGCTGGAGGTGAACGGCCGCCTGCAAACTATGATGGATGTGGGGCTAGGCTATCTTACACTTAACCGTTTATCTAATACGTTATCGGGTGGTGAAACACAGCGCATAAACCTTACGCGCAGCATAGGCAGTAACCTTACCAGCAGCATGTATATACTGGATGAGCCGAGCATAGGCCTGCACCAGCGCGATACCGACCGGTTAATAGGTGTGCTAAAAAACCTGCGCGACCTGGGCAACACTGTAATAGTGGTAGAGCATGATGAAGACATAATGAAAACCAGCGACCATATTGTAGATATGGGGCCAGAGGCCGGTAGGTTTGGTGGCGAAGTAATGTATAACGGCAGCAGCAAGGATATGCTGAAAGCCAATACGCTTACCGCTAAGTACCTGAATGGCGAAATGGAGATTATCTACAACCCTAAGCGCCGCAAGCCAAGCAACTGGATAGAGATAATAGGTGCTAGCCAGCATAACCTGAAAAATGTAAGCGCTAAGTTTCCATTGGGTGCCTTAACCGTGGTAAGCGGCGTAAGCGGCTCGGGCAAAACCACACTGATTAAGAAAATACTTTACCCGGCGCTGATGCGCTTGTTTGACGGCGCCGGCGAAAAGCCAGGCTCGTTCCGCGAAATGAAAGGCGACATGAGCCGTATTACGGCTATAGAAATGATAGACCAGAACCCACTGGGCCGCAGCAGCCGCTCTAACCCGGTTACGTATGTAAAGGCGTACGATGGCATCCGCGATTTATACGCGCGTATGCAGCTATCCAAAATCCGCGGCTACCAGCCAAAAGATTTTTCCTTTAACGTAGAAGGCGGCCGTTGCGAAACCTGCAAAGGCGAAGGCGAGGTAGTGGTGGAGATGCAGTTTTTGGCCGATGTGCACTTAAAGTGCGAAGCCTGCAACGGTAAAAAGTTTAAAGAAGAAGTACTGGAGGTGCAATACAAAGGCAAAAACATATACGAGATACTTGAGTTGAGTGTAGATGAAGCCGTTGAGTTTTTTAAAGAGGATAATGAGATAACAACTAAACTTCTTCCACTTCAAAAGGTAGGATTGGGTTATGTAAAACTTGGGCAGAGCAGCAGCACCCTTAGCGGTGGCGAGGCGCAGCGCGTTAAGCTGGCATCGTTCCTTAATAAAGGCGCGGCACCTAACCCTATCCTGTTTATTTTCGATGAACCTACCACCGGTCTGCACTTTCACGATATCAACAAACTGATGTCCAGTTTCAACCAATTGATAGAAGCCGGCCACTCTGTAATTGTAATTGAGCACAATATGGATGTGATAAAATGCGCCGACTGGCTCATTGATTTAGGCCCTGAAGGGGGCGACGAAGGAGGCGAACTTGTCTACCAGGGTATACCCGAGGGTATCCTTAGTGTAAAAAATTCGTATACAGCTACGTATTTACGTCCTAAATTGCATCTGAATTAAAAAAAGACTGTAACAGCATTTGATTAGCACAAATAATATCTTGTGTTTAATCAGGCAATTACTGTATTGTGAACCGAGGGATCCTTGTATTAACCTTCTTACTGCTTTCAGCGGCGAAAATTTTCGCGCAGGATTTCTACGGCATGGTAAAAAAAGCCGATAGCACCGGCACGCCCATTTACCAGGCTAATGTGGATATACTGGAAGCTGATAAACCTTTCAAGAGCCTCAAAACTTATTTCGATGGCTCCTTCAAATTCGCGCTCAACAAAATCCAAACATATTCGGTAAAAATATCCTACGATGGATATAAAGACACCACCTACACATTTACTACCGATGCCAAAGGTGTACCATCGGCACAGAATGTAAACGTGCGCCTGAAAAAAGATGGCATGCGCCTGATGGGTGTAGTAAAAAACAGCAACGAGAATTTCCCCATCAGCGAGGCTACCGTTATTTTAAAAAACGTAATGACCCGCAAAGAAGAGCGGCAGACTACCGGCATAAACGGGCGCTACAACTTTAAGCTGGAATACGAAACCAACTACAAGGTAAGTATAGATAAGCGCTCGGCTGGTATTATCAATCTGTACAAAGACACTTCATTTTATGTAACTACTATAGGCTTTAACCTGCCGCTCGATTATAAGCTGGATATTGTATTAGACCCCACACTTAACCCTAACACCACTAAGCGCGAAGGCTACGACCCTACCAAGGCCATTACCGGTAACGAAAAACCGGTAATAGAAGTTAAGCCTACGCTGGCCGAAGAGAAACAGCCTTTTGTAGTAGAAGACAAAAAGCTGAAAAGCGCGCAGGATGCCAACGCCAAACTTTTGGCTGAACTCGAAAAGGCCAAGAAAGAGATTGACGACTTAAAGAATAAAGAGACCGAACAAAAAAGTGCAGGTGGCGGTGGCGGACCGGTATTGGCTAAGAAAAATAAAGGCAAAAACGACAACAACGTAGAGGTAGTAATTATACCGGATAATGTGCCCGCCAAACCAACCATCTCCGACTCGGCATTGGCCAGCATAATACGCCAGAAAGAAGCTGCTGAAAAAAGGGCGGAGCAGATAGAAGCAGAAATTGCCCGCCAAAAGCTGGAAGAGCAAAAACGTGTGGACGAAGCCAACAAGGCAACTATAGCCGCGCAGCAAAAAGCAAAAGAAGATTCAATACTGGCGGCACAATCAAAACAGGTTCAGGATTCCATTGCCAATGTGCGCATAGCACAGGCCAAAGAAAAAGCACGGATGGATTCTATAGCTGTAGCTAAAGCAGCGCAGGAAAGAATAGCCAACGAAATTGCGTCGCGTAAAGCTTACGAAGATTCGGTAAACAGGCTTATTACTGCTGTGCAGGCTAAGGCAATACAGGATTCTGTAGCACGCATAAAAACCGAGCAGGAAAAAAAGGCTCAGGAGTTAGCGCTTAAAAAAGCATACAACGATTCGGTAAGCAAAGTAGTAGCCGCCACCCGCGCAAAATTTGTGCAGGATTCTATGGCTGCTGCCAAAGCTACGCAGGAGCGCATAGCCAAAGATGTAGCGGCCATGAAGGCCTATGAAGATTCTGTACGCCGTGTATTGGCTGCTGCCGAAGAAAAATCTGCACAGGAATCGGCTGCCCGGCAAAAGGCTGTAGCCGCTGCGCGCGAAAAAGCAAAACAGGATTCTATAGCTGCGGCCAAAGCCGCCGAAGCGCGCATAGCCAAGGAATTGGCCGCCAAGAAGGCTTACGAAGATTCGGTAAGCAAACTAATAGCCTCCGTAAAA